>NZ_JAUBPP010000059.1:0-2201 GCF_036700765.1 Microcoleus sp. S1D4 | reverse complement strand
CCCGTTAGCACCTTTGTTACTGTCGCTGTTGTGGCTGGGCGCGATCGGCTTCGTAGCTTTTTTGTGGAATCTTGGCAACATAGGCTTAGTTGACGAAACCGAACCGCTGTTTGCCGAAGCCGCCCGTCAAATGACGGTGACAGGGGATTGGATCACTCCTTATTTCAACGGCGAAACCAGGTTTGACAAGCCACCGTTGATTTACTGGCTGATGGCGGTGGCTTACCGCACTTTGGGAGTTAACGAGTGGGCTGTACGTCTGCCGTCGGCTTTGTGCGCGATCGCCCTTACTTGTCTCGGATTCTATACTCTATCGAAGACAGAAGGAAGTTCGGCAACGCATTCTGTAGCAGATGTAGCGGATGTAGCGGATGTAACGGAGAACTCCCAGGAAATATTTTCCCCCTCTCCCCCTCTCTCCCCCTCTCCCCCCCTCTCCTCCTCTCCCACTCCCCCCCTGTTTCTTTCTACTCCTTGGATTGGGGCGGCGCTAATAGCATTAAATCCCCAAACTATTGCCTGGGGACGGACTGGCGTTTCAGATATGCTATTAGTCGCCTGTATGTGTTCGGCACTTCTGGCATTTTTCCTCGGTTACACCTTAGAAGAACAGAGAGAAAAAGCAGAATTTTCCACAGTTACAGTTTCTGCATCGGTATTTCCCAATAAGTGGTATCTGACTTGTTACGTACTAATTGCCCTAGCAATTCTGGCTAAGGGGCCTGTGGGAATTGTCATACCAGCGCTGATTATTGGCAGCTTCGGGCTGTATTTAGGAAATTTTCCACAAATTTGGCGAGAAATGCGTCCGGTGTCGGGAATCTTGATTATTCTGGCGATCGCCGTGCCTTGGTTCGTTCGGGTTATTTTAGCCAACGGTCAAACTTATATTGACAGTTTTTTCGGCTATCACAATTTCCAGCGTTTTACTGAAGTAGTCAACAAGCACTCAGCGCCTTGGTATTTTTACTTTTTTGTAGTGCTGCTTGGTTTTGCACCTTGGTCGATTTATTTGCCGGTGGCGATCGCCCGCACCCGTTTTTGGCAGCGTAGTTACTGGCGCCGTCAACCGCGAAGAGATCAATTAAGTTTATTTGCCCTATTTTGGTTCGGCTGTATCTTTGGCTTTTTCACGATCGCTGTCACCAAATTACCCAGTTACGTATTGCCTTTACTGCCCGCCGCTGCCATTTTGGTAACGCTGCTGTGGAGCGATATTATTGCAGGTAACGAACCCAAAACCAGGCCGGGAAAGTTAGAAAAAAAACCGAATTCTTTACCGCGAGGGCTGTTAGTCACATACATTTTCAATGTCGTATTTTTACTAATTATAGCCGGAGCAACTTTCTACTGCTACCACTGGCTGGGAGACGATCCAGCAATGCCCAATTTTCCGCAAGCACTTCATCAGTCGGGATTGCTGATTGTGGGCGGTGCGATTTGGATAACTACTGCATTGGCGATCGGGCTTTTGCTCTGGAAGCGAAAACAGCGCTGGATTTTGGTTGCCAACTTCATCGGCTTAGTAGCATTTATCATTTTTGGTCTGACTCCCGTCTACAATTTAGTTGATATCAACCGCCAGTTACCTCTAAGACAGTTGGCGCAGGTTGTTGTGCAACAAAAACTGCCGGGGGAAGAGTTTATTATGGTTGGTTTCTGGAAACCGAGTCTGGTTTTTTATACCGAAGAACCCGTGACTTACTACCGATCTCTCAAAGGGGCGACCGACTACCTTAAGGAATCTAAAAACTCAACTTCTCCCTCTATTTTGTTGCTGGGATATCCCGAGAAATTTGTGCAATTAGGATTGCAACCAAATCAATATCAATTGTTGGACAGTCGGGGCGCTTACCAACTTGCCAGGGTTCCGAGAACAGCATTTCGATAGTATATTTTGATGCGAGTGCGGTGAGCCGATTTATCTGATATTTTGCAGGGCAATCTCCCGTGGTTGCCCGTGAATCGGTCGATGGTGCGTCTAGGACTGTAAAAGCTATAATCTAGTCACTACCTAAAACCCGAAGCTCGGAGCCTATAATGGTTTCAATTCTCAACAAACCCTCCTCGTTAATCCATGAGATTTGCCTTGAAAAGGTCGATCGGTGGAAGTTGTTCAAATTTAGTGAATCGCTGCAACAGCGGATGGAACAATTGTTAGAGAAGAAAAAAGCAGATCGACTAATGGCAGAAGAGGCGGC
>NZ_JAUBPP010000006.1:182537-266712 GCF_036700765.1 Microcoleus sp. S1D4 | reverse complement strand
TTGAGTTACCTCAGTAAATGTCTTCTCTTTCTTTACTTATTTTAACATAGTTCGGTTTTTTTGCGCCGACCTACTTAATGTCTTGGATCATTTCATAAATGATTGGCTCAAATTCTACACCGTCAATTATACAATCTATCAATGATAGAATTTGATTGAGAGTTTGACGCTCTCGATGTCCCTTGCAACAAACATCTCGCATCATATCTCTAAAATCCTCAGGGTTCAGAGGTTTAAAAAAATCGCTCAAACTCATACAATAACTCCTATCATAATTTTAATCAGGCACTGTCTAGAGATAACTATCAGCAGAATGAGTTGAAAGAGGTATATCTGCGGTAAAAGCTACCTCCCCCATTCCTAACCAAATCTAACAGCAACCGCCGCCGTTATAATGCCAAGTCGAATCAGTAATCAACACCTTATCCGGCATCAATCCCCCTAACTTCCCAGCAGTTTTATCGCACACCGCCGCCGGAACTCCGCGCTGCAAAACGTGGCCAGCCCCGTCATCAAACAGCTCTTCAGACCCCGTATAAATCGCCGTCTTGCCAGTAAAAATGCAAGCTCCGTCATCCGGTACATCCACTTTGAAAGACACCGAATCCAGGCTTTCTAACAGCAAATCCGCATCCAATTGATAATTGTGTTTGTCCAGCAATCGGTAAGGACGGCGCGCCCGCACTTCCACTTGCCCAAAACCCACGTCTACAAGGTGTTGAACGTATTCTTCGTATGTCAAAGCACCGGACAAACACAAGGCCCGCAAGCGTTGGTCTTCCTTCAAATGCTGCGGAATGGGGCGAGTTGCGATCGGATCGCTCATTAACAACCTACCCCCTGGCTTCAACACTCGATAGGTCTCTTTTAATGCCTTAGCTAAATCCGCCGGTTCAAAGATATTAAACAAGCAGTTTTGTGCAACAACATCGACAGAGGCATCGGGCACCGGCAACGCAAAAGCATCGCCTTCGCGAATTTCTACAAAACTCGCATCAAACCAATCATTTTCTTGGGCTGCTTTTTGCAAGTTGCGTGCAGCCGCGTCTCGCATTGTTGCAACCGGGTCAACGGCAATCACTGCTCCTTTTTGTCGAGAAAAATAAGCAAATTGCAGTGCTTCTAAGCCGCCGCCGACTCCGACATAAAGCACGATGGGATTACCGACAAGTTCGGCGGCGTGAACTGTTGTGCCGCAGCCGTAGTTCATTTCTTGCATTTGTTGGGGGATGTTTAATCCTGGCAGTTGCAAGGGGCTGCTTTGGACGCAGCAAAGTCCGATTTGGGGTGTTTCGGCTACGTCGCTATAGAATTGGGCCGCAGTTTCGAGATAGGTCATTTTTGATTTTTCTGGTTTTTGTTTTTGACCGCAGATTGAGGCGGATTTACGTGGATGAACGCTGATTAATTCAGAAATATTTAGGTTTCCAATTTGACTTTTTGTTAGGATTTGGGCGGGTTTTCTGGTTCAAAAACTGTTCGTTCAGGGGCTGATTGGGGGGTTTCGGGAGCGGCAACTGGGGGCGCTGGCGCTATCAGATTGGGAGATGTTTCTGGTAGTGCAGGAGCGACTATTTTTGGTATTGGAGCTTTTTCGGTTATTTCTGGCAGAGTTGGAGAATTTGAAAAGGTATCGGGTTCGGTAACTTGATGCAAAAAGTTGCGGAACCGATTGTAGTATCCTCCATCTTCCTGTTTTTGTGTTGGGGGTGCTGTTCGTATCGGTTCTATTGTTTTAATTGGTTCTACAAGTTTGGGGGTTTGTAGTTGTGGGGTTGCTGTGGGTTGTGGTTCTATTTCTTGAACTGGTTCCACAATTTTCGGTGATTCTAATTCTGGTGTTGTTGTGGGTTTTGGTTCTATTTCTTGAACTGGTTCCACAATTTTCGGTGCTTGGAGTTGCGGGGTGGCTGTGGGTGCGGGTTCTGTTATTTGAACGGGTGCAACTTCGGGAGCAATTGTTCTATCTAAGTTAGGTTGGGTTACTGGCGTTTCTGGAACTGCTGCTTCGGGTTCGGCTGCTGGTATTTTTTCTACTGCTGGTGGGGGTGTTGGTTGTGGGGTTGGGGTTGGTTTGGGTGTGGGGGCTTGGTAGGTGCGATCGACTATGCCGCGAGCATCTGCTACCGTTAGGGAACCCCGCACTAATTTGGAAAGGGTGTCTTGCCCCTGGGGTTGGTAATTTACCAGTTTGGCTGTATTGTTAAAGGCGTTTTTGACGCTATTTCCCGCCTCGTCGAGCAATTCTAGCTGTACCCAGTTTTTCCCTGGCTTGAATCCTTTAAGATATATAGGTTGCCATTGGTCGATCGCAAAGCTTTGGCCGTTAACTGTGGCTCGAATTTTCCAATCGAGTATTTCATCTTGGGAATTTTGTTGCGCCACTTGGTGCAGGGGAGCATTTGTCAGGTAAAAGTCAAGCATGATGGGTTCTGCCCCGTAGCTGCCTTGGGGGCTGTTGTACGTTAAGAGGGGCAATGTTCGATCGGGATTATTGTTCTGTGTTTTGGTAAAAATGTGGAAGGTGGTTTGGGCGTAAGCACCTTCGTTTTTAAAGCTTTCTTCCCAAGGACGAGCCGCGAACACCCGCAGGGTATGGGTTCCTGGTTCTAAGTCTGAGAGTGTTAAAGGCTGGTTGATGTCGTAAACTGCTGCATAAGGTTGGTTGTCTAATAAAACTTGCAGGTGGGGCCCCAAACCCAAGTTTGCGTCTTTGAAAAGGGGTAAGTTCTTTACTTGGAACTGAACGGACACATTTATATCCTGAAGCACTTCGTCAGGTTTGGGATTCAAAATACTAATTTGAGGCTGATATATTTCTAGCGCCTGACGCAGTTGTTGAATGGCTTCTGGGGGAGAAACCTCTGAAATTTTGTTTGCTGGGGCGGTAGCTGAGCCGCTCTTGTTCCCTGATGCGGGCAATTCGGACTCGCGCGCCCCACAACTTGCCAAACCGAAAATTAATACTGCTGCTGCGAACAATGCCACCAGCCTGCCCGCAACCGTTCTGTGCCAATTGATGCCAATCACGCAACCATACTCCTAGAAGCCTTCTCATAGGGAACTATAGCCCAAAACTGAATGTTGTATTGGGGAATTGCCGATCGAGAATTCCTGAGAGCTCTCTTCCTGCGATTGAGCGTCTGCGGGCGACTAATCCGAGCTCGCGAATAAATCTCGCAGCCGTTTTCCCAAAAATCTCTCTATAAACTGAGTATTCCTCAATTACCTTATCTTTGAGTTTTGTAAATTTAATTGCAATACCCCTTGACTTTTGCAAGGCTATGTGAAAAATAAAGGGCTGATAGCATCAAGAATAGAAGGTTTTTTAAGTATTGTTAACAAGCGATGAATAGTCCTGTAGCAAGCTTATAATTCATAAAACTCCCTCAAAAGGAGCAGCCGCATCAAACCTGATATTAAGGATGCGATCGGTTGCTTCAGATAACGAGAAGAGTTGGCAGTACCCAGATATATTGTTAGGGACACTGGGGAACTGGCTTCTTTAGAGAAGCAAAATGCTTGGGGAAACGGTACACCTGCATCTAACTCTGCAAAGAGTGAAGTGCAAGCAGTATCGGTCAACCGAGAATACCCCGCCTAATTAAGCGTGGGAAATGTCAGATACAGTATTCAGTTCTCGTTCCTTGTCTTACCGAGAGGAGAGTCTTCATGACCATTAGTCCTCCAGAGCGAGAGGTAAAAGTTAGGGTAGTAGTCGATAAAGATCCCGTTCCAACTTCTTTCGAGAAGTGGTCTAAACCGGGACATTTCGATCGCACTCTAGCTAAGGGGCCAAAAACCACCACTTGGATTTGGAACCTCCACGCTAACGCTCACGACTTCGACAGTCATACAAGTGATTTAGAAGACGTTTCGCGCAAAATCTTTAGCGCTCACTTCGGCCACTTGGCAGTAATTTTCGTATGGTTAAGCGGCGCATATTTCCACGGCGCTAAATTCTCCAACTACGAAGCTTGGCTGACAGATCCAACAGCCATTAAGCCCAGCGCTCAAGTGGTTTGGCCGATTTTTGGTCAAGAAATTTTAAATGCAGATGTAGGCGGCGGCTTTCACGGAATTCAGATCACCTCTGGTCTGTTTCAACTGTGGCGCGCTAATGGCATCACTAACTCATACCAGCTATATTGCACTGCGATCGGCGCTTTGGTAATGGCAGCTTTGATGCTATTTGCCGGTTGGTTCCACTATCACGTCCGCGCTCCGAAACTGGAATGGTTTCAGAACGTAGAATCGATGATGAACCACCACTTGGCAGGTTTGCTCGGCTGCGGATGCTTGGGCTTTGCAGGACAACAAATTCACGTTGCTCTGCCGATAAATGCTTGCATGGACGCGATAGATGCAGGCGCACCCCTGACAGTGGGCGGCAAGCTGATTAAAACAGTTGCTGATATCCCCCTGCCGCATGAGTGGATTTTGACACCGGGCTTGATGGCTGACATCTACCCGAGTTTCGCAAAAGGTTTAACCCCCTTCTTCACCCTCAACTGGGGCGCATACGCAGACTTCCTGACCTTCAAAGGCGGTCTGAACCCTACTACAGGCGGTTTGTGGCTGACAGATACAGCGCACCATCACTTAGCTTTGGCAGTGCTGTTCATCGTCGCTGGACACTTCTATCGCACGAACTGGGGCATTGGCCACAGCTTCAAAGAAGTTCTGGAAGCTCACAAAGGCCCCTTCACTGGCGAAGGCCACAAGGGAATGTACGAAATTTTCACACAGTCTTGGCACTGCCAACTGTCGTGGAACTTGGCCTGGATGGGCTCTTTGAGCATCATCGTGGCTCACCACATGTACGCGATGCCTCCGTATCCGTACATCGCAACCGACTACCCGACTCAGCTATCCCTGTTCACCCACCACATGTGGATTGGCGGATTCCTGATTGTTGGAGCAGCGGCTCACGCAGCAATTTTCATGGTGCGAGATTACAATCCGACTCAGCACGTTAATAACTTGCTCGATCGCGTAATCCGCCATAGAGATGCAATTATCTCTCACCTCAACTGGGTTTGCATATTCTTAGGCTTCCACAGCTTCGGTTTGTACGTTCACAACGATACAATGCGGGCTTTCGGTCGTCCTCAAGATTTGTTCTCGGATACCGGGATTCAGTTGCGTCCGATATTTGCCCAGTGGGTGCAAAACATCCACGCTTTGGCTCCGGGCACAACAGCGCCTAATGCTACGGAAATCGTCAGCCACGCTTTTGGCGGCGGTGCAGTAGTAGTCGGTGGCAAAATAGCGATGATGCCGATCGAATTGGGTACGGCGGACTTTTTAATCCACCACATCCACGCTTTCACAATTCACGTTACAGTCCTGATTCTTTTGAAGGGCGTGTTGTTTGCACGCAGTTCACGCTTGGTTCCTGACAAAGGTAACTTGGGCTTCCGGTTCCCTTGCGACGGCCCCGGCCGTGGCGGCACCTGCCAAGTATCCGGTTGGGATCACGTTTTCCTCGGCTTGTTCTGGATGTACAACTGCATCTCGATCGTGATTTTCCACTTTAGCTGGAAAATGCAGTCGGACGTGTGGGGAACAGTATCGCCAGACGGCACAATTTCTCACATCACCGGCGGCAACTTCGCACAAAGTGCGATCACGATTAACGGCTGGCTGCGGGACTTCCTGTGGGCGCAAGCTTCTCAGGTAATTCAGTCCTACGGTTCGGCACTGTCGGCCTACGGTCTGATGTTCCTAGCCGGACACTTCGTATTCGCTTTCAGCTTGATGTTCCTGTTCAGCGGCCGCGGCTACTGGCAAGAACTGATTGAGTCCATTGTTTGGGCTCATAACAAACTCAAAGTGTCTCCGTCGATTCAGCCTCGCGCTCTGAGCATTATTCAGGGTCGGGCAGTGGGTGTAGCTCACTACCTCCTGGGAGGAATTGTCACTACTTGGGCATTCTTCCTAGCGCGAATCATCTCGGTAGGGTAAACTACCTTTAGGTTTTGGATTCAGGATTTGGGAGCAATCTCAAACCCAGAATCCAAACCTCGGAACCGAACCTCTTCAACGTTCAGGATTCAGGATTAATCAAGGCTTATGGCAACGAAATTTCCAAAATTTAGCCAAGACCTTGCCCAAGACCCGACCACACGGCGGATCTGGTACGGGATTGCCACAGCGCACGATTTTGAAAGCCACGATGGCATGACCGAAGAAAATCTTTACCAAAAGATTTTTGCTTCTCACTTCGGCCACCTAGCAATCATTTTCTTGTGGACTTCGGGCAGCCTGTTCCACGTAGCATGGCAAGGTAACTTTGAACAGTGGATTAAAGACCCCCTAAATGTCCGCCCGATCGCTCACGCGATTTGGGACCCTCAATTCGGTGCTCCTGCAGTAGAAGCTTTCACTCAAGCTGGCGCTTCTAACCCTGTTGACATCTCTTACTCCGGCGTATACCACTGGTGGTACACCCAAGGGGTTCGGACTAACGGCGACCTGTATCAAGGAGCTATCTTCTTGCTACTGCTGGCTTCTGTCATGCTGTTCGCAGGTTGGTTGCACCTTCAGCCCAAGTACCGCCCGAGCTTGTCTTGGTTCAAGAATGCTGAATCTCGCCTCAACCACCACTTGGCTGGTTTGTTCGGTGTCAGCTCTTTGGCTTGGACGGGTCACATGGTTCACGTTGCTATCCCCGAATCTCGCGGACAGCACGTAGGTTGGGACAACTTCTTGTCAACTCCGCCTCACCCAGCAGGTTTGGCTCCGTTCTTCACGGGTAACTGGGGCGTATACGCCGAAAACCCAGATGCAGCGAGCCATGTCTTCGGTACTGCCGAAGGTGCAGGAACAGCAATTCTGACTTTCTTGGGTGGCTTCCATCCTCAGACAGAATCTCTGTGGTTGACAGATATTGCTCACCACCACTTGGCGATCGCAGTTCTGTTTATCGTTGCCGGTCATATGTACCGGACTAACTTCGGTATCGGTCACAGCATCAAAGAAATGTGTGACGCCAAAGATTTCTTTGGCAAAAAAGTTGAAGGCCCGTTCAATATGCCTCACCAAGGCATTTACGAGACCTACAACAACTCGCTGCACTTCCAATTGGGTTGGCACCTCGCTGCTTTAGGCGTGATCACCTCCCTGGTAGCACAGCATATGTACGCGATGCCTCCCTACGCTTTCATGGCGCAGGATCACACGACAATGGCTGCGTTGTACACCCACCACCAGTACATTGCTGGTTTCATCATGGTCGGCGCTTTCGCCCACGGAGCTATCTTCTTGGTGCGGGACTACGATCCTGAAGCAAATAAAGGCAACGTGCTCGATCGCGTGTTGCAGCACAAAGAAGCGATTATCTCTCACTTGAGCTGGGTCTCGCTGTTCTTGGGCTTCCACACTCTCGGCCTGTACGTTCACAACGACGTTGTAGTCGCTTTCGGAACTCCCGAAAAACAAATCTTGATTGAACCAGTGTTCGCACAGTTCATTCAAGCTGCTCACGGAAAGGCTCTGTACGGCATGGACGTACTGTTGTCTAACCCTGACAGTATTGCTTCTACCGCTTGGCCGAACTACGCTAACGTGTGGCTCCCAGGCTGGTTGGACGGAATTAACAGCAGCACTAACTCTCTGTTCTTGGCGATCGGACCTGGCGATTTCTTGGTTCACCACGCGATCGCACTTGGCTTGCACACCACCACCTTGATTTTGGTCAAGGGCGCTCTGGATGCACGCGGTTCTAAGCTGATGCCAGACAAAAAAGACTTCGGTTATGCTTTCCCTTGCGACGGCCCCGGCCGTGGCGGTACCTGCGATGTCTCTGCTTGGGACGCGATGTACCTGTCTGTTTTCTGGATGTTGAACACCCTAGCTTGGGTAACGTTCTACTGGCACTGGAAGCACCTAGGCATCTGGCAAGGTAACGTGGCTCAGTTCAACGAGTCTTCTACCTACCTGATGGGCTGGTTCCGCGATTACCTCTGGCTGTATTCTTCTCAGTTGATCAACGGTTACAACCCGTATGGTACTAACAACTTGTCAGTCTGGGCTTGGATGTTCTTATTCGGACACCTAGTTTGGGCAACTGGTTTCATGTTCCTGATCTCTTGGAGAGGTTACTGGCAAGAGCTGATCGAGACTTTGGTTTGGGCTCACGAGCGCACTCCTTTGGCTAACTTGGTTCGCTGGAAAGACAAGCCTGTTGCTTTGTCGATCGTCCAAGGTCGTTTGGTTGGCTTAGTTCACTTTACTGTGGGTAATGTCTTCACTTACGCGGCCTTTGTAATTGCCTCGACGGCCGGGAAATTCGGGTAACTCTGAACTCTGGTTTCTAGGTAATTAAATTAAATCCCCTGCCTTCTGGCGGGGGATTTTTTTTTGATGTGTTGGTTAATTGAAGCTGTTAATCAGGAATCTGAGGGCGATCAATTTATCCTAAAAACCTCATTTTGAGTCGTAGGGTGCATCGCCATAAAACATCCCTAACTAAAAATCGACAATCTAACAGATCCGCACCTGTCCCATCGCTCGCAGAGTGTAAACAAACCCAAAACTTCTTCTGTCCCAAAACTTTATAAAAATGGTATTACTGCCGATTGCTGAGGCTTAGCCGATCGCCTCCTCTGCTATGCTGGACTACGGTATCCCAGCATTGAGCAAAGACCAGTAGCGCTTGATGCGTCATTGGCAAGTGTTCAAGAAGCTCAAAGGGATTGGAACATACTTAGCACTTTTCACCTGAGCTTTTAGCTGCGATGCAACTTGTTTAACCGCGTTTTGACAAGACGCAACACAATGTGAAGTCAATCCATCACCAAATGCTGACTTATCTAAGAAATATTACAAAATCTACCCTAAAATAATTTGATGCTAAAGTTATCAAGTGATGTGACGACCGATCGCCTCTTTCCCATCGCCTCTTTCCCATCGCCTCTTTACCATCGCCTCTTTACCATCGCACAGAGTGAAAAACTAAGTTTAGTTGGGCTTATACTTTGGCTGCCGGCTTTTGAAGCCTATGTATCTGTAAATGACTTAGTGCTGAAGATTCAATTAACCATATTACCATCACAATTGGAGCTTTTTCAATGAAAATCAGTAAATCTTTGGCAATGTTGTTGACATTAATTTGTATGACAGTCATAGTAGTGACTACTTTCAGATTAAGCCCTAGTTTCGCTCGTTCTACGCCGATGATGTCAGGACAAGAATCCGCAGAAAAAGTAACTACAGATCTGATTGCACAAGTTCCCGGAGGAAATTCTCTCTACACTAGGCTAGGAGGCTACAACGGGATCGCAGCCGTCATTGATGATTCAGCAACTTTCATATTCGCTGACCAATTAATTGGTAAATACTTTATTGGCTTGGGCACAAACTCAAAACAGAGGCTGCGTCAGTTGTTAGTGGATCAATTCTGCCAAGCAGCAGGGGGGCCTTGTGTTTATACAGGGCGGACTATGAAGCTTTCCCATAGTGGAATGGATGGAGGTCTCACGAACAATGAATTTAACGCTTTTGCTAATGGTGTGTCCCAAGCTCTCGATAAAAATAGGGTCAATCAACCAGAGAAAGTCGAAGTCCTGGCATTTGTTAATAGTCTCAGAAGCAAGATTGTCGAAAAGTAATATCAAACGCTCCTATCTCCTCCTGCTTTCGGTGGCATTTCTGCTACTGTCAGGAATGGTAACGGCCGACTCCGCCCATGCAAAACCGTCAGAGCCAACCACCGAGATGAAAGTTCCAGTATCCCCAATGCCGAGGCAGTCTTCTGAGCGCTTTTCCAGGCCTGCTACTTTTGCTCCACCCCATCCTCAATCCAACGATCGACCTTTGTGTTTTTATCAGCGCTCGGATACCACGATAGTTGATTTGAGCAAACTGTGTGGGGCTAAGAGCACCGAAACGGGTACAAATTCTAAATTGGAGAACGCTCCCGTTGACAAGGGCAGCACCCCCATTTATTGGTAGAAAAATCAGAATTTGGCTCGGTACACAAGTTCCATAGGATCGCCCTTACCTTACTTCACCCGAAGTCCGCGCGAGCGAAGCTATCCCTAACGCGCGTGCCTTCGGGAAGGGTAGGGATTTGCCCTCAACCACTCAAATCTCCCCATTCACCTGCATCTGATGCACCTGATCGGCCAACTCTTGCAGGCGCTTTTCGTCCAACTCGTCAATCGCCAGCATCCCGACATAGATAATTTCCTTCAGCGTTAGTCGGGTTGCTAGCGCCTTTTTCTGCACAAGTTCCTTGATGATGGGGCTCACCCCGATGGCGGTACTGGCTCTAGTCACAAAGGTAACGGGATATTAACAACTTCGACTAAATCTTAGCACTTTTAACCTCAGCTTTTAGCTGCGATGCAAAATGCTTAAGCGCGTCTTGACAAGACGAAACAAAAAGTTTATAGTGGAAACGTGGAAAGGGCAATTACCTATTCCTCAATAATCTCCACCAAGTCCTCAATCATCACATCAAATGCCCGCGCTAACTTGTACAGGGCGGTAAAGTCAACCATTGATATTTCGGAACGACGAGCATAAGTTGTAATGGTACTGTAAACCACGCCAGAACGCTCAGCCACCTCCTTAAATGTCCAGCCCCTCTCGGCCGCTAGCTCTCGCACTTTAACTCTGACTAAACCCATGCTTGACAAATAATGCAGTTGCGTTTTAAAATAATTATATCTGAAAAAGCGATCGCCCCAATCTCGAATGCTCAAGGTCGAACAGCTTATTCTTCCAAAACCTCAACCAAATCCTCAATCATCACATCAAAAGTTCGAGCTAACTTCCGCAACAAAGTAAAGTCAACCGTTGTCAGGCCTGGACAACGAGCATAATGCTTCACCGTGTTGTAGACTACCCCAGAACGTTCTGAAACTTCCTTGAATGTCCAGCCTTTCTCGGCGGCTAGTTCTCTGACTTTAATTCTAACTAAACCCATGCTTGATAGTTGATGCAATTGCGTAGTTATTTTATAAAATATAGATTATTTTGACCGAGGATGCTCAAGGTCGATCGGCTATTCTTCCAAAACCTCAACCAAATCCTCAATCATCACATCAAAAGTTCGAGCTAACCTCCGCAGGCAAGTAAAGTCTACCATTGCCATTTCAGGACGCCGAGCATAGCTTCTGACGGTGCTATAAATTACCCCAGAGCGATCGGATACTTCTTTAAGCGTCCAGCCCTTCTCCGCCGCTAGTTCCCGAATTTTTAGCCTGACTAAACCCATGCTTGACAGTTGATGCAGTTGCGTCGTACAATTACTGTATATAAAAAGCCGATCGCCCTCTGGCCTCGAAAACTAAAAGGCGATCGTTTATTAAACCTCATCTCGACAGATATTATCTGTCCTCCACACCGACCATCAAGAGATTTACTCTCTATCGACAGGTGCATTTACCATATCCAGAGGTCTACAACCAATGATATCAGAAAATCAGTCAAAATCGCCGGCGATCGCAGAATCCAAGATAATTCACAAATCTCCCATCCTGCATCCGCTGGCGCGATTCGTCACCGAAGAAACAGTCGCACTGCTGTTCGATATCGCAGTAGACGAGATTTACCGCATCGAATGCTGCCGCTACATGGTTTACGTGCACGCCAAACACATCAGCCGCTTTGTCAGCTACGCCGATTTTCCCCCAATTATAGAAGTAAAGCCGATCGCCCTTCAAGATTTTGGCAGATGGTACAAACGCTGGAAAAGCAAGCTAGCACCGGCATTTTGGACTAAATTCTACACGCACAAGTTTAAAAAAGCTGTTTCAGTTGACAGATTGCTGGAGTGGGGGTTCTTGGTAGCTAATGTTAAATCGGTTATTTCAGGGGCCGCGCTGCAACAGCTACGAGATGTTTACGCCCAAGAAAAAGATTTGATGGAAAAATTTTAAAGTGCGATCGCACGAGCAACTGTGAGAATGGGCACAGGCACAATTCAAATAAATGGCTAATGGATAGCTGGTAAAACTATAGTCATTTATTGCAATGACATGGGAGGCGTCAGCCCTCCCCTTTCTGTTTTACTTTGAGCGGATTAACCCGCGCAAGGCTCGAACTACGCAGCTCACTATCCCATCGCTAAACGCATTTGGGATTGCTTTTCTGAGAATGTTGTAAGCACCGTTCACGTCAGAATTAATCAACTGATTAGTTGATGTTTTGTACAAACCTCGTGAGATCCGTTTCCCAGTAAAAACAGGTTCTGTTTCTGTTTTCCCGTAAACAGGAATTGGATCTAAGCCTAGAAAATTGGCTTTGGAGGTAAAAGATTCTTCCTGCACGCTCACCTTAATTCCAACCAAGAAAGCTTTGTATTCCAGCATCTCAATTAATCGAGCGTGAGGGATGCTAACAAAGTTTTGGTTGGTTTGCTTTCCGAGATTGATCTCGGTTTTCCACTGTGCATTCTTACCGATTACTAGCATCCCAATTTGTTGTGCGACCAAGACATCGACAATCGTGCGACTTGCATGATGCAAATAATTGTCTATTTTTTGATGGCGGCAGCGAGTTAAGCGCTGAATGCGGGGCGAACTTTTGCGACACCCTTTCAATTGGGATTGTAATTGCGCTTTGCGCTTGTTATAGAACTGGTTAATCGATTTCAATGGTCGCCCGTTAATCAACAGCGGGACAAATCCCGGTTGATTTGAAGTTAACGCCACTAAATTATTCAGTCCTAAATCAATACCTGCTACGAATTTGTCGTCGCTGACGGTGGACTCCGGCTCATCATAAATTACCTCAATTACGTAGGAATCACATTTCGGAACCAACCTAACTTGACAAATTTGGTCGGGGTTGACTTTAGTTTTGATTGAGAGTTCAGTGCCGGAAAGTTTAATAATTCCGTTTCTCAATTGTTTGCTGCTAATCGCCTGAATCGTGTAGACGAGAAGGTTTCGACCTTTAAGCTTATCTTTGTACTTTGGGAATTTTGGGCGACCAGTGAATTTAGAGGAGTCGGTTTTGTATGCTTTGACGGCTTCAAAAAACGACTTCCAATTCTGATCTAGAACCATCAAGATTTGCTGACTTACTTTGGCGGGTAAAGCCTTATATGCGACCTGAGACTTCATCAATCGGTTCATCTCGTTGTAATTGGCATAGCCCCATCCATAAATAAAGTTCTGACGAATGACGTAGTTAGCGGCATTGTACAGATTTTTGGATTTGAAAGCTAGTTGGTCAATTTCAGCGAAACGAGATTCTGTTGATTTAATGATGTGCTTCTCTACTAGCTGCATTCAGCACCTCCATCTTTCAACTCGGCAATTATTTTTTCTGTTTTTCTGCTGGCACGTCGTTGTCCGTAGAGTCGAGCAGCAAAGCTTGTAACTATAGCCACTAAGTCTTGCATCAACTCATCTTTTCCATTTTCTGCTAAGTTAACTATTTCCAGCTTAATTCCTAATCTTAGTAGTAGAACGTCTAGATAATTTGTGCCAAATCGAGCCAAACGGTCTTTGTGTTCAACTAATAAAATGTCGTAGTCATTTTGTTGCAACAGTGCTTCTAATTGTTTTCGGTGGTCGTTTAGTCCGCTGCCAATTTCTTTGACATTTCTAACAACTTGATAACCGTTAGTAATGGCGTACTCAGTCAACCTCTCCGATTGGCGGTTGAGGTTGTCCTTATTCTCCGAAGATGAGACTCGACTGTAAATAGCGACTCGGTTCTTTTTAACCTGGTTTGATGGCGCTTGCGGTAAGTAGTCAACTATAATTAGACCGCTTTCGGTCTGCCGTGCCGGATGTGGCAGCTTATTTGCCTTCCACTCTTAGCCACGCGGTTGTGTAACTTATGCCTATTGCTTTGGCGTAGTCAGGTAGTTTCATTTTCGACATCCTGACTACATAATACCATTATTGACTACTACTGCCTATAAACTTAATAAAGTTTTAGAATACAATGGAGGTAGAAAATGGACAATCACCATGTCTAGAAAAATTCGCGAGTTAAAAGCTCAGATTACCCGCGAAGGCTTTATTTGGCAAAACGCGGAAAACGTAGCCATGAGAGATAGCAGCATCCTTTGATTTGCAAAACCTTAACAATTCCAGGCAAAGACGGAGATGATGTGCCACGCTATGAGAGAGAAGCAGTTGGCAATATTGTTAGCGGAACTCGACGAGTTAAAGCAGGAAGATTCATGAATCGATACAGTACAGTATCAGCATCCAATGGTCTGACGAAGATCAACTTTTCCTAGTGACTATTCCAGAATTTGCCGATCGCGTTATCATGCCCTGTACCCACGGCCAAACCCGCGAAGCAGCCATCCGACATGGCGAAGAAGTGCTCGAAATGTATCTAGAAGCTTGGCAGGAAGAAGGTGAACCCATCCCCGAACCTAGCATTCTTCAAATCGCCTGAGTATAATCCAAAGCCGAAAAGTTTGTGAATCGCAGCTATCCTTCTTCGTGAATCGCCTGTTCTCTTTGTCTATTAAACTGAGACAACTAGATGATGGAATTAGACTATTGATGAATTGCTGATTTTACCGATCGCGATTTAACTTTTAAAACACTTCATCTTCTATTCCTACCCACCATTCCCCTAGATTCATTAAATCCTGCTGGATATCGGCAAGTTCTGTAACATACTCTTCTGCAGAAATTTCCGATCGCCTTTCTTGCAATTTTTTCAGCCGCAATTGCACTAACAGCCAAGGTTTGGAAATTCCGTCGGTTGCTTCGATATATTTTGCGACATCTTTGCTATTCATGATTCTTTTTTAGATTGGATTTTTTTTACCGCAGAGAGCGCAGAGGAGGAGAAGAGAGAGATGTATATTTATGATGCTAATTTATTTAATCGGTTGCTTTGATATATTTTGCGATATCTTGGCTATTCAGGATTCTTTTTTAGATTGGATTTTTTTTACCGCAGAAAGCGCAGAGAGCGCAGAGGAGGAGAAGAGAGAGATGTATATTTATGATGCTAATTTATTTAATATCATACCTTTTTTGAAATCGATTAAACAACTCTCTTTTTTCCATGTCAGTTGCAATTTATATTTTGCACCATTGTCGAGAACAGGCAAAATGCCTGTTCCACAAAGAATGAGTTCTGTTGTGTGGTGGGATTCTAGCCCGCCCGCCAACATCTTTTATCTGTAATCTGAAGTCTGAATGTTCTTCAACTTCGCTGCGTATTTCATGCCGTATTCCGGGCGGCAGAAGCGATCGATCTGAGACTCGAAAAACGCCCGATTCGCCTTCAAATGCTTCGGATTTGGATCGTCCAAAGGATACAGTAGGGCAACCCGCAAAGCTTGAATCACCCCCGAAGTAACGCAGTACATCGATCGCTGGAACGTCACCCCAATTTGATTGAGAATATCATCCTCGCCACGACACCGCTGTTTGTAGAAATCCATCAAATAAGGCGGCAGGAAGTGCAGCATATCTTGTGCTAGCAAAGTCGGCGGAATTCCGGCAGTACCTACTGGGAATTTATCTGCATACAAAACTCCGTAGTGGAAGTCTTTTTGATCGTCGGGAACTTCCTTGGCTTGCGCGTTGTACGATTTGGTTCCCCGGAACGGCGAAGTGCGGTAAAATATAGCTTCTACATAAGGTAGCGCTGCTTCGTACAGCCAAGTGAAACCTTTAGATTTCGGGATTATTTCGTAGGTTTCTCCGTCGATGACAACGTGGTGGTAAATCGGACGACCGGCGATCGCAAATATGCCATTTGTGATGAAATCCATCGCCTGCGGGACTGTGGTAACTTTGCCTTCGTCGTACAAGTCGGAAACTTCAAAAAACACCGGGGCCATTACTTCCCAAAACAAGCCGAGATTGCTGTAATAAGACATTTGGCGGCACTGTTCTAAAAACAAATCCGGGAATGCTTTGTGCAGCGCCAGCATGAACGGATCTTTTTTGAAGTAAGCTTTAATGGCGCGATCGGCATTAGCTTTGTATTCGTCGCTGTCGAGATAAGGGTCAAACTGATTGACAGGAACGTACATCCCCCGGTGCCAAAGCATCGACCTCATGACCTCTTCGGCAAATTCCATGTTAATGCGATCGTGCCACAAATGGTGAAACAGTCGCGACTTTTTGCCAGTTTCCCCATTTTCCATGAACTCCAAAAGTTCCGGGTGTGCGCTTCCAGTCCCCCGCCAAATCCGCAAATCTGCACCGTCACCTGAATAGTGATTTTGCAAATCTAAATACTCCTGGGGTAAGAAGTATTTAAAGAAGGGCAGCGGGTGTAAAAATACCCGTTCGGCGATGTAAAGTAAATCCCGCCAGTAGAAGTCCATCGGCACCGCGTAGGCCTTCCAAATCGCGATGATTTGCATCAGATTTTCCGGCGTATCTGGAATCATCGCGCCGCCAGCTTCCAGTCTGTGAATTACTTCGGCAAATTCGTGCTTGGAAGGAGGCAATTTAGTTGCTGGTTTAGTAGGTGTTTGTACCATTGTTTGTTCCTTGGTTTGAATGAATTTGACTATTTAGAAATATTTGGAATTAGGCCTAGGGCTTACGCACAGGCAGTCAGAAATTTGTTTCCTTTACGAATATTTTTCGTTAAAGTCACGAGGAATGGTAAAAAACTAAGGTTTGAATGTTTTTATGCCTCCAATAATTTCGGAGGCAATCTTCTTGTTCGCAATCCCAGGCTCAGCAGACAGATAGCGCCAAATTTTGCAGTTAATCGTCCTCTTTGTCATCCCAAGGCTCCCGGCCTTTGGGAGAGCGGATGTTAATTACTGAGCCGTTCGAGCGGGTAATAGAAAAAGCATCAAATTCATCGTCGTCCATCTCGCCAACAACTCTGATTGTTTCACCTTTTGATACATTAATATTGCGCCAGGAGCGGGGCCCGGCATCGATTCTAATTTGACCGCTGCCGTCGTCGATAATCCACTCATTGTCATCAGCATCTCCAAAACCGACTACTTTCCCAGAGATGGTAGTTGGTGTTCTCGACGGTCGCAAATCGCTGATTCGAGTTAGGGCTTGTGCAAACACAGAAGTGGCTGCTGCAGATGAAAGAATGGTTGTCACTGCGAGCAAACTAAAAAGTTTTTTCCGTTTCATGAGTTCTTATTTCCTGGCAATCAGTGCTATTTTGTCAGTTAGCTCAAACTCTCGCGTCTATTATATGAAGCTGCCGTCGTTGAAGGCTATATCCTACTTTAACACATTTATAATCGGCTGGGATAAGGAAGAAGAAGAAAGCAGAAAGCAGAAAGAAGAAGAAAGCAGAATCATCAAAGACTCGTACTTTTTCTATCCTCTACTTTCTCACGCTCTATTTATCCGGCTGATAGCTGACAGCTACTTGAGAATATCTGCCCGTTGACAGAGTTACTGCCATCGCATTTGTAGTAGATTCGCTCCACTTCAGCAGCCACACCGGTTGCACTCCCAAGAAGAAAATGAGAGTGGCTAAGACTAGGGCTGGCATATTTTCGGCAAACTTAACTGGAGGATAGTAAGCCGTGGCGTTGTCCAACTTTCCAAAACAGGTGCGGTTGAGCAGAATTACAAAGTAAACTGCTGTTAACCCGGAGGCTAAAATGCACAGTAAAGTCGGAATTGGAAATGCTGAAAAACTGCCTTGGAATACTAAAAATTCGGCGATAAAACCGACTAAACCGGGAATGCCGGCGCTTGCCATGCCTCCCAAAACTAACAGGGAACTTGCTGTGGGCAAACCTCGCAACGGGTTCATCAAGCCGTTGAGTACGTCCAAATCCCGCGTGCCGGCTTTGGTTTCGATGATGCCTACTAGATAAAACAGCAAAGCTAAAATCAAGCCGTGGCTTACCATTTGCCCGACTGCACCGATTAAGGCGAGTTTTGTTCCGGCTGCACAGGCGACGAGGATGTAGCCCATATGCCCGATCGAACTATAGGCTACCATGCGCTTGATATCTTTTTGGGCGATCGCACTCAAAGCACCGTACATCACGCTGACTGTACCAATTATCGCTAAACCGGGAGCGATAATCGACCAAGTTTCGGGAAACATCTGCAAACCAAACCGGATCAAACCGTAAGTTCCCAACTTCGCCAAAACCCCTCCCAACAGAATTGCGGTTGCTGGCGAAGCTTCGACATAGGCATCCGGTAGCCAAGTGTGCAGGGGAACTAAAGGAATTTTAATTGCCAACCCCAGCAGCACAATTGTTAGCAGAATTAATTGCGTTTTCAAGGACAAGTCTTGAGTAGTAATCGCACTGTAATCGAAGTTTAAAGAGCCGCTCAGCCAAGCTACACCCAAAAATCCCGCTAAAACTAAAAGTCCCGAAACAGCCGTGTAAATCAGAAACTTCATCGCAGCGTATTCCCGCTGCTTGCCGCCCCAAATCGCAATCAACAGGTAAAACGGAATTAATTCTAGCTCGTAAAAAAGTACGAACAACAGCAAATTTTGAGACATCAATGCCCCAACGACACCCGCATTGATCAGCAAAATCATCGCGTAGTAAAGCTGTGGACGAGCTATTCCTTCGCCGGTGCCGTAAATCACTAATAGCGTCAACAATCCGGTTAAAACAATTAGCGGCAAAGATAAGCCGTCAACCCCTAAGTTGTAGCTCAAACCTAATTGGGGAATCCAAGGCAAATATTCTTGAAATTGCAGTCCTGAATTTGTCGTGTCAAATTGAGTCAGCAGCAAGATATTTAACAGGAAAATAGCAACAGCGAAGGCGGAGGCTATTGAGCGCAGTCGCATTGCATTGATATTTCCTGGTAAGAAACCCACTACCGCAGCGCCCAACGCGGGCAACCAGAGCAAGGCACTAAGCATAATGTGTGAAGAGTGAAGAGTAAAGAATCTATTTTCTAGGTTTTAGCCATTAATGATTTGAGAGTTTAGATGTTGACTTTACCCCAAATTATTAATCACAAATTGCATCAGGAATCAGCAACAATACTGATAGCACCCGTGTCTAAATCGTAGTATCCACCAACAACTTTCAGTTTGTTCTCCTCAATTAACTTAGAGATAACTGGAGATGCTTTCAACCTTTTAGCTTGCAGCAAAACATTAGCTTTTACGGCATTTTCTAGATGATCGCCCGGTTGGTTTTTCGAGCTTTCTACAGCAGGCTTAATTGATTCGATTAAACTGCCAATTTGGCCGGGAACTTCAGCGCCCTTGAGGGTTGCACCTACCGCACCGCAGTTTTCATGCCCGACTACCATCAGCACTTTTGCTCCCAACAACAGCGTGCCAAATTCCAGGCTGCCAAGTTCTTCTGGAGTAACCACATTTCCGGCCACGCGACAGACGAATAAATCTCCAAATCCCTGATCAAAGATAATCTCGGAAGGAAAGCGGGAATCAGCACAGCCGAGAATAGCAGCAAAGGGTTTTTGACCTTTTGCTACTTCGGTGAGCCTGGATAAGTCTTGGTGGGGATTTGTGCGTTTTCTGTCAACAAATCGCTTGTTCCCGTCCATTAACTGTTTTAAAGCAGCATCGGGAGTCATGTCATTTTGAGCAATTGCTGGTGCCGGTGCAGCCACATCAGCGCCGACTCGTGCTGCGAGTATTCCTGTACCTATTGCTCCTGCTACAAATTTGAGTGAATTGCGTCGGGAAAGATTGACTGGTCGGTTATTGTCTTTCATGTACTTGGGATTGTTGGATCGGGTTTGAAATCTTTATTCGAGAATTCATTTATTTAAGATTTTAGGTTATAAATGTCACCTAAAATTTTAAATGTTATATCTCTTTACCCGCCAACAATCAGCGAGAGACGAGCCAACAAAGGCCAGCTTACTAGCAGTCCCAAAAGTGCAACTCCGAACAAAATTGTCAGGGCGTAAAACTGAGTTTGACCGTTGACGTTGTATTTGAGGCTCTGCCCGCCGAAAACAGTGGCAAAACCTACTAAATTTACGAATCCGTCAACAATATTGCGATCGACCCAGGATATGATTTGGGATACCAGACCGACGGCAAATACCACTGTGACGCGGTAAAGTTTGGCGGTGTAAAAGTCGTAGGCAAAGAAGTCTTGTACGGCTTGAGAACCAATTCGCACCGGTTTTTCCCACTTTTCGTTGAGATAAATAAATGCCCCTGCACCGATGCCGATCGCACTTGACAAAACCAACAGTCCGACCGCAGTATAATTCAAAGTTGCCAAAGGCAAAAGTTGCCACGCGGCGAGCAAGTGCGGAACGTGCAAGGTAAATCCCATTAACACGGTCATCGGCAAGATAAAAGGCCAGGAAACTTCGGGGGAACGTTCGGTCATTTGCTTTGGTTTACCACCAAAAACTAAACCGAAAACGCGCACTAAGCCAAAAGCAGTTACACCGTTGACAAACAGCAGGACTCCTAACAGTGAAGGGTGGGTATTCCAAAACCCGCCTGCTAGTTCCGATAAAGCCCAAAAGCAGCCGAAGGGCGGCAGTCCAATCACTCCAGCAGCGCCGACAAGAAACGATATTCCCGATATCGGGCGCTTGGGCCACAAACCGCCGAGAGCTCGGACATCCTGAGTGATGCTGTTCCAAACTACTGAACCAATGCTCATCACCAGCAAACCCATTGCCAAGGAATAACCAAATATCAATGTCAAAGCTGTTTGGGTTTGTCCGGTACCGACGGCGATAAATACCAAGCCCATGTAAGAGCTAACTATATAGGATAGCGTGCGCTTGATGTCGATTTGGGCGATCGCAATTAAGGAAGCACCAACGGCCGTTGCAGCACCTACAATAATAGTTGTCTTCAGTCCCACGGGCGACAAAGCGATGACCGGCTGCAATTTAATCAAAATCCAAGCGCCGGTTTCCACAACTACCGTGTTCCGCAAAATCGTTGCCGGCAATGGGCCTTCCATCGCTTCATCCAGCCACAGGTGCAGGGGAAATTGAGCGCATTTGCCCATCGGGCCGGCAATCAAAGCTAAACTCAACAGCGTGGCGACTGTGGGGTCAATGTTTGCAGTCTGAGCCCAAACTGCCAATTCGTCAAAATTCCAAGTTCCCGCCAGCGGCAGAATTGCAACTACTCCCATCAGTAGGAATAAGTCTCCCACCCGCTTAGTCAAGAAAGCGTCGCGGGCTCCCGTCACTACCAAAGATTGATTGAACCACAACCCGATTAGCAGGTAAGTTCCCAGAGTCAGGACTTCCAAAATCATGTAGCTGAAAAACAGGGAGTTGGACAAAACTAAGCTGCACATCCCCGCTTCAAATAGCCCCATCAGGGAGAAGAACCTCGCCCAGCCCCAGTCCATTTCCATGTAGCCGAAGGCATAAACCTGCGCCACAAAGTTTAGTCCGGTAATCAAAACTGTAGCCCCGACGGTGACAACAGAGATTTCTACGGGAATGGTGAGGTCTAAACCTGCGACGTTCAGCCAGGGAATCAACTGCTGTTGTGCCGGTTGGTTCCAAGCTGCGGTTAGGGCTATGACGCCGTGGGCGAAAGCGAAGAAGGTTAAAATGGCGTTTATGTAACCGGAGGGTCTAGGGCCCGTGCGGCGGGTTAGTCCAGGAAACCACAGTATCGACAGAAATGCGCCGATGAGTGGGTAGCAAGGTATAAACCAAACGGTCTGGAGTAGGATTTGAGCCATTGGCACTACCTGTAAATGTTACAAAAAATTAATAATCTGAGAATAATCTCGATCGCCAGTAAAGAAATTTTGGGGTGACTGCGAATTTCTTGTCGTTTTGAAGCCGGCGCTTCAGAATAGACTTATTAATTTTATATTAAGGATTGCCGGAAATTTTCATATTTGCTGATTAATGGTACTTATCAGAAGATAAATTATACTTATACGATGCAAAAATAAGAGGGCTGGCCAATAGTCTCCAACCCGCTTGTATAGCGGGTTTTGCCTGTATAGAAGTAGAGAATCGGTGTTAACCGCCCCGTATTTTTTTTAGTGATTAAAGCTGGTCAATTTCCCAAGCTGCTAAAGGAAGTTTGGCTTGGCGCTGTCCGATCGCCCTTGCTCTAACATTCAAAAGACCGATCGGCGTATGTAACAAATCTACCAGATCGAGGCGGGCGAGATCACTTTTAGCCGCAGCAACCGGCAACTCTTTTAACAGCCACCTAGCCAGCCGATACAAATATTCGCCTGTGGTAAATTCACGCATCAAATCGACGCCGTGGAGTTCGTGCAAATATTTATTAGATTCGCCGTACCGATACCATTGACTTTGCAACTGTTTTATTGTAGAACGGTGGCGGTGTCGGACGATCGCACTTTCGGCAAAATACATTTTATAGGATGTTTCTCGCAAAATCCGCCAGCATAAATCCGCATCGCCACCACTCGTAAGGTACGGGCGAAACAAACCGACTCCTGCTAAAATCGGCCTGCGTACAGCTAAGTTGGCGGTTTGACCGTAGGCACAAAAAGGGTGAGCGAGAGTATGTTTTTGAGATAAAGTATTGTCGCGGGCTGCGTGTTTTTCTAAGAGACTATTACCGGGGAGGGCGAGAATTTCCCCCGCGCTAATTCCTACTTCTAAGTCAACAAATGGCTTAACTAAATTTTCCAGCCAGTGAATTTCGGGGCGACAGTCTGCATCGGTAAAGGCAATTATTTCACCTTTTGAGCTGTGAATTCCGTTGTTGCGGGCGGCGTAGGAACTTTGAATCTGGTTTTCGGTGAGGTGGCGAATGGTTATTCTATCCAAAGGGCTTCCCCCCCTTACCAAGGGGGGGACTGAGGGGGGGTTCAAGTTTGTAGCTGTTTGGATAATTGCTGAAGTGCGATCGCGACTGTTGTTGTCTACTATGAGATATTCTACACTGTGTGGCGGATAAGTTTGCGATCGCAGACACTCGATTAAATCCGGCAAATCCCTCTCACCGTTGTAAACAGGTACCACAACCGAAACAAAGGGTAAAAACTCCGCACTGTTCATTCATCCTCTCTGCTGGTTGTTGAGTCAATCAGGACTAAAGTCCTTACTACGAACCAGTTTTATTTTACCTTTTTTGAGGCTTTTTTTAATCTAAAACTGGCAAAATGCCCGTTCCACAACTGCATTGAGTTCTTGTGGAACGGGCATCTTATTTGTTTTTTAACATGGCAGAAAACATCAGCTACATATGCTGTAAACTCTATTAATAATCCGCTGTTAACTATTGCTAGACAACATCAAAATCATTAATACTAACACCCCGTTAGTTAAATAAAAGATACCAACCACCTGAGTTTCCAGCCAGCCGCACAGTTCTAAATGATGGTGCAGCGGAGCCATTTTTAACAGACGCTTGCCGATGCCATCCGGGCCTTTCGTAGCTTTATAATAACCTACTTGAGCAATTACCGACAGCGTTTCTACAAAGAAAATCCCGCTGATAATTAATAATATCCAAAGGCTATTTGTTAATAAAGCTACCGCACCCAACGCACCGCCCAAAGCTAAGGCCCCTGTATCGCCCATAAACACTTTGGCTGGATTGCGATTGTGAGTTAAGAAACCGAGACAACTGCCGCTGATGCAGGCGCAAAATATCATTAATTCTGGCGAAGTTGAGGCTACAGATGCGCCTAATCCCAAAAGTGCGATCGCCCCTAAACCTCCCATCAACCCATCAATGCCGTCGGTAAGATTAGTAGCATTGCTTTCAGCAACTAACACAAAACCCGCCAGCGGCCAAAACAGCAAACCCAAAGGCAATACCCAACCGAAAGGCAAAGCAATGTTCGTAGAAATTGCTGGATTGTGCAACATTAACCACAGACAAAATAAAGCTGCAAAACCTATTTGCAAAGCCAATTTCATCCGAGGTGAAATACCTTTATTCGACTTGTGGCGCAGAATTTGCCAGTCATCCAGCCAGCCGATGAAACCGTAAGCTAAAGTTAAAGCAGATACTGCCACAACGTCTGAGTTAAAATTAGACCAGAGTAAAGCGACTGCGACTCCCGCCGGTACAAAAAAAACTCCGCCCATTGTTGGAGTTCCGGCTTTTTTTAAGTGGGCTTGGGGGCCGTCTTCGCGAATTATTTGTCCTGCTTTCAGTTTTTGGAGTACGGGAACTATTAGATAGCCCAATCCCGATGCAACGAAAGCACAAACCACTAGCGGTAAAAATAGCGATCGAGGCAAATTCAAAAATCTGCCCGCTGCTACATCTAAACCGATCGCTACAATGCCAAGTCCAAAACCCAGCACGAGCAATAAATTCCGACCTGTAAGTTTGAAAGGTATACTAAAAGGGATTCTTTCATCGACAAAGTTATCCATATCACTCCTGCACACACACCATTTGAGAATAAGCAATTGACAATTGAGGAATAGGGTGGAATACCGGAGATTGCAAAATCTCTTAGTTTTTATTCCCTGTTTCCGGTTGATTCTTTCACCCTGTTATCCGTTATTCGTCGCCTGCACCCGCATCATCTTCAGCTTCTTCTTCTAAATCATCGTAAGGATTGTCGTCAACTGCCATCAGTTCGGGAAATTCTTCTTCGTTGAGATAGTTGGGTTCTTGGACATCCCTTGCTAACAGGCGATTCTGAGATTCCAACCAGTCTAAAAGAGATGATTCCTGCTTTAATGGAATTACGTCCGCAGGCAAGTGGCGAGGGATTTGGCGCAGAGATGGGTTATACATGATTCTCGGTTTCTAAACGGAAAGACGCGATCGAGTAGAGGTAATATTTTGCCGAGTGACTGCTCTTTCGATCAATCGCTTGCACATCCGGCATTTAGCAGCGCTAGGGCATTATACCACAGAGACTGTTTGCTTCCGGATCTCGATAGGATGGCAGACCGAAAAGGAACTTGTCCCGAGCATGGGCCCCAGAATAACACTAAAATCCGCTCTTGCCAATCCTTTTTTAGCCGTAAGTATTGTAATCTGAGACGATCGCCCTTTAACAGATCCAGGACGCAAGGTTCTCTGGCAAGCGGCAGATTCACAACACTCTCCTGGTTTTCGAGTGAAGCCTGATGGCAAATAGCCTCTACATTGTTCAGTCAACTCTCAAGCAATAAATCTCAGGATGGATACCACCGCAGCCGTTTTATACAACAAAGAGGGTTACGACACCACAGGAAAGAGACTTCTGGGGCGTCATGCAGCCGGAGAAGGATTTCTCAAAAGCTTAGTCCAACACGGCACCGCTGACTCTCTCTACTGTTGTGCAGATAGCCAAACCACTTTTGAGGAATTTTGTGCCCGCATCGAACCTTGGCTGGAAACACCTCGGAAAGTCCGCTGGATTCCCACACAACGATCGGATTTGCTATCTCAACCGGGGACAATTTACCGACCCGATCCGGCCCTGGCAGATCTGGCTTGGGCGCGCAGATTTGTCGATCAGCGGGCCTACAGCATTTGCGGCGTTACCCACACAATCGGTACAAAATACGTCATGGAGGCGATCGGCGATTCGATCGCCGCACCGACACAGCCTTGGGACGCGCTGATCTGCACCTCTGGGGCCGTGAAAACAGCAGTAGAAGGAGTTCTGACGCAGTGGTCAGAATATTTAGCGCAGCGCAACGGCGGTCAACCGGAAATTTTGATCAAATTGCCAATTATTCCCCTAGGAGTCGATTGCAGCGCGTTTCCGCAGGGTGTGGAAGCAGTTAACAGCCGCCGCCAACAGCGACAAGAACTCGGCATTTCTCCCGGCGATATTGTTGTGTTGTTTGTCGGTAGATTAACTTTTTCGGCAAAAGCCCATCCCGTACCAATGTACATCGCCTTAGAACGGGCAGCACAGCAAACCAAAGCTAAAATCCACCTAATTCAAGCCGGTTGGATCGAAGATTTGAGAGAAGAACCCGACTTTAAAAATAGCGCGCAAATATTTTGTCCCTCCGTAAATGCTATTTTTTTAGATGGCAGAAAACCGGAAATTAGAATTAATATTTGGTCGGCGGCCGACATTTTTATTTCGCTTTCCGACAACATTCAAGAAACCTTCGGACTGACGCCAATCGAAGCAATGGCTAACGGACTGCCGGCCATAGTTTCTGATTGGAACGGATACAAAGAATCAGTACGCCACGAAATCGACGGCTTCCGCATTCCCACACTGATCCCGCCGCCAGAAGCTTGTTTAGATTTAGCCCTAAATTATCTCGACGGTAGTTTGAATTGGCCGACTTACATGGGTCACACTTCCCTAGCCACAGCAGTTGATATTGATGCTTGTACCCGTGCCTTGTGTCTGTTAATTGACAGCGCAGAATTGAGAAAGCGGATGGGCGAAAATGCCCGACAAAGGGCGAGGGAGATTTATGATTGGAAAGTAGTAATTGCTGCTTACGAACAGTTGTGGCGGGAATTAGCAGAAATTCGGGTTTCTGCACCGGAATCGGCACCTTTAAAACCAGGGAAACCGCCTTATCCGCTAAGTGACGATCCGTTTCGGGTGTTGGGCCATTATGCGACTAGAACTTTAACCAATGATATGATGCTGAGTCTGGGTGCGATCGCCACACCAGAACTTCTGAAAGAGTTGCAGACTATTTGGTTTAGCAGTTTCGGTCAAGACCGAAGAATCTCTGTTAAGATTCAGATGGAGATGTTAAAGGCGATCGAGCAAAAAGGCACTGTTAGCGCGGGCGAGATTCTCAGGCTTTATGCCAAAAACGAGCAAGAATTAGCACACCTGTATCGGACGCTACTCTATCTCGTAAAATTTGGCGTGCTAGTCATTGGGAATCGGTAATGGTTCATGTTAAATCGAATAAGATTCGGCGGTTGAAACCACTCCTTATCAAACGATTTTCGCGGCTAGACTGAAGATTAAAATAAATCTAGGGTTCGCACTACGTACAGAGAAGAAGAGGGCGGGCTTTGCCATTTTTTAAGTCATTTGTATCATATATCCTTAGCTAAACCCGCCCCTAAAAAATGCTAATGACTACTGACTAATG
Organism: Microcoleus sp. S1D4; assembly: GCF_036700765.1. Classification (NCBI taxonomy): domain Bacteria; kingdom Bacillati; phylum Cyanobacteriota; class Cyanophyceae; order Oscillatoriales; family Microcoleaceae; genus Microcoleus; species Microcoleus sp. S1D4. The sequence continues at coordinate 239,857 of NZ_JAUBPP010000006.1, read as the reverse complement.
ACTACTGACTACTGACTACTGACTCTTAAAAAACTATGCTTAAAAAATCTGGACTATTAGAGATAATTGCTGGTAAAAATCGCGGTTTGCTGGCGACTCCAAACGACAAACAGGCGATTTTAAGTGCGATCGCCCAATTGGAAGATTACAACCCCACATCTCGCCCCGTCGAAGCCGCAGAGCTTTTAGAAGGTGATTGGCGGTTGTTGTACACCAGCAGCCGCGCCCTGTTGAATATTGACAGTTTTCCACTGTTAAAATTAGGTCAAATTTATCAATCTATCCGCGTCAAAGAATCAAAAATTTATAACATTGCCGAAGTTTACGGATTGCCTTATTTAGAAGGAATTGTCAGCGTAGCTGCGAGATTTGAGGCTACCTCGGAACGGCGAGTGCAGGTAAAATTTGAGCGATCGATTTTGGGTTTAAGCAGGTTGATTGGCTATGAATCTCCGGCAAAATATATCGATGAGATTGAGTCGGGGAAAAAGTTTGCTGCTGTAGATTTCAAGCTGGATACTCGCGAACAGCAGGGATGGCTGGATATTACTTATTTGGATGGCGATTTGCGGATCGGGCGTGGCAATGAAGGAAGTGTCTTTGTCTTGACAAAAGAGTAGTTTTGTGATGTGCGATTGAGTGCGATAGATCTTTTGCTTGAAAGTTGCGATCGATCTAAAATGATAAAGAAATCAGCTTTTTTGCGGTTTTTGCGGTTTGTAACGTGTCTTTTCAGCAAAAACCGGGTTTCTGGGTTCCCAGCAGATAAATATCAACTTCATTTAGGACAAAGTTATCCTCAATTTGGTTTTGAATTATGACTTCTACAACTGCAAAATTCATTGTGTCTCAAGTGGGTGAAATTCCCCAATGGCAAGCAGCAACATGGGAAGATTATGTGGCTGCTTGCGAAGCTCCGTCTTTGGAAGAAGCCAGAATATTTTTTTATGAAGGATATCTTTGGATAGACATGGGTAACGAAGGGCCTCAGCACGCCAGATTTAACGATCTTTTTACAATCATATTTTTTGTGTGGTTTACCACCAAAGCAGGACAAAATTTTGATTCTCTTAGCGGTTGTGTCATTGAAAAACCTAAAGTGGGTTCAGGTGCACCCGATAAAGTTTTATACATTGGCGGAGACTTCCACCAATCCGAAAAAGGAGAACCGCGACGCATTAACCTCAATAATTCACGAGTTCCCGATTTAGTCGCAGAGATTTCCGATACTACTTTGGCAAGCGATTTAGATGGAAAGAAGCGCTTGTATGCTGCTTTGGGAATTCCTGAATATTGGGTAGTAGATATTAAGGGCGAAAGAGTTTTGGCATTTCGATTGCAGGAAAATGGGCAGTATCAGGAATGCGAAATTTCTGGCGCGCTGGAGGGATTGCCGATTGCTTTGCTGTCGGAGACTTTGAAACTTTTGAATGAAGGAAATGGAACGGCGGCGATGTGGTTTGCTCAACAAATTGGGAATTTGTAGGCAGTTTAAACAAATGCAAATGTTGTACCAGTTTCAAAAAAAATACAACAATATTTGGTATGGTGGGTGGGAGTATCTCAGTTTTGATAGCGATTGAAATTGATTTTTGAGACGTTTCTTCAAACCGTCCAGGCTGGGTAATCATAAATTTTATAATTTGCACAACAAAACTTTACCAAAAATCCTTAATATCTCCTAAATAAAAATGCTCCGACTCTCCCAAACCCAACTCAAAATCCTCGAAGAATGCCCCCGCAAATTTCAATACAGCTACCTAGAACTCCTCGCCACCACCGCATCCCCAGAACACAAAGAAAAACTCACATTGGGTAGCCACTTTCACCTCTTGATGCAGCAGCGAGAACTCGGACTTCCCATTGAATCCATCATCCAACAAGACCCCGAACTGGGGCGCTGTGTAGCAGCATTTATCAACGCCGCCCCCGAACTTTTCGCAAACTCAGAAAATAGCGATCGCATTTTCCGCCAAGCCGAACATCCGCGCATCTTAATTTTTCAAGACTATCTATTCACAGTTATCTACGACTTATTAATCGCCGAACCCAACACAGCCCAAATCCTCGACTGGAAAACCTATCCCCGCCCTCAAAAATCTAAATGGATAGCCGAAAGTTGGCAAACTCGCCTCTATTTATACGTCTTAGTCGAAACCAGCGATTATTCCCCCGAACAAGTTTCTATGACATACTGGTTCGTCCAATTCCAAGGAAAAGAACCGCCGCAAAAACTCACATTTTCTTACAATCAAACAGAACACGATCGCACAAAACAAGATTTAACCCAAATATTGCAGCAGCTAACCGACTGGCGACAGCGCTATACCGAAGGCGGCGAATTCTTCCCGCAAGTAGAAATTAGTGCCAATCTGTGCGATTCCTGTCAATTCGCCACTAGATGTAACCGCACCCAAGACACCCAAATTTCCTCACTAAACCTTCCGGCAGAAACTCCCGCAAATTGGCTGCCAAATCTTGCTATAATCGAGGAAATATCTATTTAATATTATGTTCGGTCGATCGACCATAATTAAAAATAGTTTGTAGTGCGGACTTAAATCCGCAGTTTCACACGACTTCTGTGCGATGCTGCGAACCAATTTTATTGCAGTCAACCGACAGGACGCGATATAATTAAACCTTTTACTATGCAAAATCTTCGGACAGTTTCAATCTTGGACGCATTGGGATGCTACAAACCCGGTTTCTACGAATTTTGGCGGCTATAAACGAGAAATTTAGGAAGAAAACGGGTTTCTGATTTGTTAGCAAGCGAGGGGCGGGTTTATAGATATAGCCTTTCAAGCCAAAGATGAGGTACTGTCGGGCATAGGGCATAGGGCATAGGGCATAGGGCATACCTCACCACGCTTGAGAAAGGCTATATTGTGGATTTGAATTAAAGATTGTTGGTAAACCCTCCCTTACAAAGTTATGGTTAACTTAGCTACTCAAAAAATCAATTTAAACATCTAAAATCAAATGGTCGAATTAGCTCAAGATTGGCAAAATCAACCCATAGCCCAACCCCCAGATTGGCTAATCCAAGCTGTTAGAAAACACGCGCCAGGACTTCCCGGAAATTATGCGGCGGCACTTCTCTGGCACAGAGGGATTGACAATCCAGAACAAATCCCTGGTTTTCTAAACCCCCAACTTTACCAGCCAGCAAGTCCCTTTGAATTCGGACTAGAAATGAACTGGGCGATCGCACGAATTCAGCAAGCAATAAACAACAGCGAGAAAGTCGCAATCTGGGGAGATTTCGATGCCGATGGCATAACTTCAACCTCGGTACTTTGGGACGGAATGGGAGAGTTTTTTACTCAAAATGACCAATTAACTTATTACATTCCTAACCGTTTAACTGAATCTCACGGACTCAATATTCCCGGCATAGATAAATTACATGAATCTGGAATTAGCTTAATTATTACCTGCGATACCGGCAGTACAAATATTGCTGAAATCGAATATGCTACTAGCTTAAATATCGATACAATTATCACGGATCATCATACATTACCGGACGATCGCCCGCCAGCGACAGCAATCATCAATCCCCGCTACTTTCCGGCCAACCACCAACTGTTTAACCTGTCTGGCGTTGCGGTAGCTTACAAATTAATCGAAGCATTATATCACACATTGCCGGATATTCCGCAGCGCCCGCTCACAGATTTATTGGAGTTAGTGGCGATCGGCTTAATTGCCGATTTAGTCCAACTTACAGGAGACAGCCGCTATCTAGCACAAATCGGCATAGAACAACTGCAAAAACAAATCAACAATCCCACCCGTCCGGGAGTTGCAAAATTGCTCGATTTGTGCAAAAGAACGGGCGATCGCCCAACCGACATTTCCTTCGGTATCGGCCCCAGAATCAACGCCGTCAGCCGCATTCAAGGCGACGCCAAATTCTGCGTAGAACTTCTCACCAGCCGCGACAAAAAACGCTGCGAAGAACTAGCAAATTTAACCGAAATTGCCAACACCAGACGCAAATCTTTACAGAAAGATGTTGCCAAAGATGCAGCCGAAAAACTCGCCAAACTCGACCTTTCAACTACTAGCGTTATTGTCCTCAGCGACCCCCAATGGCCCGTAGGAGTATTAGGATTAGTCGCAGGACAAATCGCCCAAGAATACGGCAGACCCGTAATTTTATTCTGCACAGAAGGAAGCGAAAAAATTAACCCCAGTCTTGCGGAAACACAAGTAATTGATTCTTTAAACCCGGATTTGGCAACACTTTCTCCATCCCAAATCCTAAATTCCAAATCCCCAATGGCCAGGGGTTCGGCGCGTTCCGCCAATCAAATCGACCTTTACCAATTAGTCAAAGACCAAGCGCATTTATTGGACAGATTCGGCGGTCATCCCTTCGCCGCCGGATTGAGTCTCCCTGTTGAAAATATTCCTATATTTACCGATGCCGTAAATCAACAACTCCGACAACAATACAGCCCAGATAGTTTAACAGCAGCCTCCGTTCAAGCAGATTTAAAAATTACTGTAGCCGAGTTAGGGAAAGAGTTATTTCAAGAACTCAAATTGCTCGAACCCTGCGGTATGGGCAACCCAGCACCAAAATTGCTGGTGGAAAACTGCTGGTTTCAGAATATCAAAAATAAGAATATTCAAGATTTAAAAGGAAACCAAGTAAAGTATATCAAAACTTCTTTTGAAGTTTGGGATGAATCTAGCGATAGAGGATTTCCCGGCATTTGGTGGGGACACTACCGAGACGAAGTTCCCCAAGGGCGGTGCGATGCAACTGTCGAACTTGATTTCAATACTTACACGTCGGACTATGAAGTGCGGTTGATTTCTGTGCAGGAATCCAGGGATGAGAAACAAGTTAATCCCCAGACAAAAATAGATTGGATTGTAGACTGGCGGAATAGAAATAACGATGAAGAGTTGTTAGCAGCTAGCAGAAACTTGGGATCTCAAATGCTGGCAGAAAATCCCGACTATTTGGAAATAGCCGATCGCGAAAACTCAATTATCCTCAAAGAATGTCCAGCAAGCTGGGACGAACTGCGGATCTGGTTTCGGAAAGCGCAGCAGACTAAGCAAAAACTGGCGATCGCCTACAGTTTACCCCCACCATTGCCCCCACAGCAAATCTGCCAACAGCTTATCGGCATCGCCAAATACCTCAGCCGCACCAACAAACCAGTCACCAGACACCAACTAACTCAAAAACTAGGCATCGGCGACACACCCCTGCGATGGGGGTTCACAACCCTAAAAAATCTCGGTTTCCAAGTCAATTATCGCGATCGAGCTTTTCACATCACCAGACAACCGGAAACTGCACAAAAGGGAGAGAAAATCTCCAAAGCCTTATTTTCTAGTCCCTCAACCCAATTCGACGAGCCCAATTTTCCGCCAGCAGTCGGTTTTGTAGCGCAATTCCTAGCAGCAGTCTCCGAAGAACAATTCCGCAGGAAATATTTTTGTGAAGTACCCCTTTCCACCATTGTGTCGATCGCCCGAGAAACCGTTATCCAAGAAGATTATACAGAAAATTTCTTTTAACCTAATCTTTGCAACCCTTGTTAAACAAGGGCTTTCGGGCTTTTTCTAGCTATGAGTTCACGCTTGCGCTGGTGGCGCGGGGTTCCAAAGGTTGTGAAGCGAAAAACTTTGTTGTGGAGATCGCTTGACAGACCGATTCCTGACGCCGGTACAACAACTCAGTTCTAAGAAATATCTTAGTTCTCAATTGATGCCGATAAAATAAGGCATAGGACAATGGGAGTTATCCCTTGCGAGTCACGCCCAAAAACTCAAAAGTCATAACTCACAGCCCAAAACCAAAAACTTCCCCACCGCTTTGAGTCGATCGCACATCTCCAATTTAAAAGCCCTATGATCCTCTGTCCCCGCTGCCAATTTGAAAATCCCAATCTAAACAAGTTTTGTCAACAATGCGGAAATTCCCTAATTTACAAACCTTGCCATGAATGCGGAGCCCAAGTCGCTGTTAGCGCCGCATTATGTCAAAATTGCGGAGCCGCAACAGGTCAAGTGTGGCGGGCAATTATCTGCAGTCCGTCGAAATTTCTAGCAGTCCCGCCAGACCAATCAACCATACCCCCAGCCGAATTTGCCCAAAAAAGCGACAACCTTCTAGAAACCGCATCAGCCCAAAACTCTCCCGAACCGATCGCCAACCCGATTAAAACAGAAATTACCGCCGACGCAGCAACAGCCGCCGCAGCAACTTCTCCGCAGCCCGATGCCGCCGAATTCAGCAGCCCAGAAAATATTGACCCAGAAAACATCGTCGAGGCGATCTTCCCCGCATCCTTGCAAACAGACCAAAAAAGCTCCATAACAGCACCAGAGCGCGAAATAACCTTATCTGAAAGCAATTTCATCACCGCACAACAGCCAGCTCCGCCCCCACAAACAACAGAGAACCCCGAGGTCGCATCTCCCCAATCCCCAGAAATCCCCGTCCCCAATTCCGAATATTTAATTTCTTCCCAGCCTGCGGGAGATTATCTAGACAGCCAGCAGCGTTACCAACTCCTAGAAACCCTGCCGGCGAGAAAACCCTCAGACACAGTAGCAGTAAAAGTATTAGACACTCAGCCGCTGCAACTGTCACCGCTCAAAGCAATGCTAGCAGCCAACTCTGCCAGCGTCGCCAAACGAACTTCACCCTACAAAGCAATCCAAGACGGAGACAATTCGACCAATTCGGCCTTAGCAGAGCTTTGCCAAGGCATAGCCGAACCTTATCTAGCACTCCGCTGGCAATTCTCTCACAACCTGCCAGTCATTCACGATAGCTGGTCAGACAACAAACAGGCAGTGCTGCTGCTAGAAAACTGCTCCCAATGGCCGCTGCTGGTAGAACGGTGGAGTCAGCCGGAAACATCCATCCAGCAAATTGTGTACTGGCTGCACGAAATGACAGAACTGTGGGCAGCCCTAGAACCTTGGCGCTGTCGGCAAAGCTTGCTGGAACTGACAAATTTGCGAGTCAACCCCGACACTTCCTTTTCCTTTGCCTCTTTGCGGATGCAATACCTCTATCCCGAACCCGCCGGCTCAAACCTGCAACTAATAGATTTGGGGCAATTGTGGGAGACGATATTTAACCAGTCCGCTCGCACTCAGTTTGGCGCATTGCTGGAACTGCTGCAACAAATGTACCGAGGCGACATTGATACCATCGAAGAATTGCGATCGCGCCTAGAAACCGTTCCCCTCGAACTCCAAACCCCACCAGCAGCAACCTTAACCCTAACCCCCACCCGTTTCCAAAATAGCATCCCCGACAACTCGCCCTCCGACGCTGGCGAAGTCTTAACGCAGCCCATGCCAGTCCAGATGTACAGCTTAGAAGACTCAGGCCTCACCGATGTCGGCCGCACCCGCGACCACAACGAAGACTTCTTCAGCATCTGGACTCAGATAGACAAACTCGAAACCTGCTTCGGTCGCATCTTTCAAACCAAAGGGCTTTACATTCTCTGCGACGGGATGGGCGGACACGACAGCGGAGAAGTAGCAAGTCAACTAGCGGCTGAAACCCTCAGAGACTTCTTTCAAAACTGTTGGGAAAATCAACTCCCCCAGGCCGACACCATCCGCGAAGGAGTGATCCTCGCCAACAAAGCCATCTTTGAAATCAATCAAAACGACAAACGCTCCGGCAGCGCCCGCATGGGTACAACTTTAGTGGCAGTCTTAGTTCAAGACACCAAATTCGCCGTGGCCCACGTCGGCGACAGCCGCCTCTACCGACTCAGAAAAGGCCAGCCCCTAGAAAAAATTACCTCAGACCACGAAGTCGGACAGCGCGAAATTAAGCGCGGGATTGACCCGGAAACTGCTTATTCCCGTCCCGACGCCTATCAACTAACTCAAGCCCTCGGCCCGCGAGACGGTAATTTTCTCAAGCCTGACGTGCAGTTTTTAGACTTGTGCGAAGATACTTTATTGATTTTGGCCTCCGACGGTCTGACAGATAATGATTTGCTCGAAACTAATTGGCCAAGCACTCTCGAACCCCTGTTGAATCCCCAGACTAATCTGGAGCGCGGAGTTGCCGAGTTGATTGAATTAGGCAACAAATGCAACGGTCACGACAACCTGACGGCAATTATCATTCGCGCCCAAGTAGGCGCATTTCGCTTTTAGATTTTGGATGCTGTCCACTGTTCCAAAGCAGCGCCCTGGCCCGCTAGGTTAAAACTGTAATTGTTGGGCTATCTGGAACAGGAACGGCCTTTTCCGGGCAAGGCTTGACTTTCTGTCCTCTTACCTGAATTGCGATTTAATTAAGTGAATGCTTAATCTATCTACGATCAAAAACTTGTTGTGCTTCCGGTCATCGGCAACCAATGCTGCTAAAAAAACGAGTTTTTGATTGTGAGTCTGACAATCTTTTGCTCGATCGGGAAAACGCAGCGATTATTCGCTCTCTCATTTCCATTATTATCGGTTAGTAAGGATACGCCGTTCTGAATTCGTGCCTGTAGACTGGAAGCAACCGACTCCCGAAACAGAAGCAGGAAATAAAATAAGTTTCAAATGTGTCCTTGATGTCAGTCTTGTCCATCTTATCTAAATCTTACCGGGCAGAATTAATCCTATGAATCGAAAATGCTGCTGACTCTTTTAGATCCAGAAAAACAGACCCCCCTGCAACAGTGGAGTTTCGAGAGCGAGTCCATTGTCCGCATCGGCCGTTCTCCTGAAAATCACGTTGTGATCCCCAATGCTCTTGTGTCGCGCGAACACCTGGAATTGCAAAGAGTTAAAAGCGGCACCGACAGTCAGTGGTACTTAGTCAATTCGGGAACAAATGGCACTTTTGTTAACGGTATTCTCATGTCTCAGGGTTGGATCTCCGACGGTGTGCTGATCCAGTTGGCGCGGGGCGGCCCAACTCTGCATTTCCAAGCTGTCACGATTGAATTCGGCGGCAAAATTGAGGCGATCCCTACCGCCCATACTGCCACCCCGAGGTGTACCCACGCGGGAAACCCGCCGGGGAATTTATTCTGCATCCACTGTGGCGAACCGATTAAAGTCGATCGCACTATCCGTCACTACCAAGTGCTGCGAACCTTGGGCCAAGGCGGTATGGGGACAACGACTTTAGCTTGGGATCGAGAGAAAGCCAAAGTTCAAAAACCCGGAAGTTCTCCCGCAGCTTCTTTGGTAGTCCTCAAAGAAATGAATGCTGATATGGCTCAAATAGGTAAAGCTCAAGAACTGTTTGAACGCGAAGCTAAAACTCTCAAGGCCCTCCACCATCCGGGAATTCCTCAGTTTTTTGACTTTTTTGTCGAAGGGGGGAAAAAATATTTAGTAATGGAAATGCTTCACGGCGAGGATTTAGAAAAACGCATCTACAACCGCGGCCCTGTTGCTCCCAAACAGGCGATCGAGTGGATGATCCAAACCTGTGAAATTTTGGATTACATTCACTCTCAAAAACCCCCGATCGTCCACCGGGATATTAAACCTGCTAATTTGCTGGTGCGCCACCGCGACAATGGCATTACAGTGCTGGATTTTGGTGCGGTTAAAGAAATCGGCACTCCACCGGGCACTCGCATCGGCGTGGAAGGCTACACCGCACCGGAACAAGACCGGGGACAACCTCTCCCTCAGTCTGATTTATATGCGATCGGGCCTACTTTAATTTTTTTGCTGACGGGCGAAAGCCCTCAAAAGTTTTATGGCAAAATAACTCAAGGTTACGGGTTTAAGCTGGAAAATATTCCGACGATCGCACGTTCGTTGCGCGAGACCATTTTGCGAACCACTGCAACTAAACCGGGCGATCGTTTTCAAACCGCTAAACAATTAGCTAGAGCTTTAGCAGCTTGCCTTTAAGAGAAGGAAGAAGGAAGAAGGAAGAAGGAAGTTCGGCAACGAGCAATGTACGGGATGTAACGGATGTAACGGATGTAAGTCCGTCGGAAGAAGGAAGAAGGAAGAAGGAATAGGGAAGAAGGAAGGAAGAAGGAAGAGGAAAGAGGGAAGAAGTTAGAAGCGGCAAATTTATTGATCAATTTACCCGATCGCCTGTTAATTTCTCCCAGATACCAAAGTCCTCCGTCTGGGCTGTTATTCCTCGTCCCAAGCTTCTACAGCGATCAACTCGCTAACGGGGTCTTGCATAGAAAAATCAAACTCTAGGAGTTGCTGTTTCCAGTAAGGCCATTCGTCCCCATAAAGCAAAGCTATTTTCCAAATACTGTCTGTCGGCTTGATAATGTCAGACGTGACGAGAGAATGCACCTGACGCTGGAACTTAACCATCGGCTGTATAACCTGCTGGCTCATAATACCTCTTGAATTGTTTAAATCTTGTGTAATTACCACTTCCCAGCGCACACTCTTTATCGCAGTTTCGCCAAGAACCGTCTAGCCAAGATACGTGTAGATTTTTTTCGGGAAGCTACATATTCAACTTGTATCTTAACACAGTTCGTTTTGACAAGGGCCTATAAGCAAGACTGAAGAGTCAAGATTGACTTCAAAGAATTAATCATCTTTCAAAATGTCGCGCTATATGCTGTCGAGCGGCCGTGGGAAGTTTGCGGCCTCGATTGTTTCCACATATCATAGCATATGCTGCAAAGGCTGCGTTCGGCTGATTTTTGACAAGGCTGATTTGGCGATCGACTGAAATTACTCTTTCGCTGCTACAGTCTAATTTCCGCTTTCGGGCGAGTCAAGCATTCGTTTCAACTTCGGCGCTAGTGAAAGCTGCCAGAGTTGGGACTCAACTGCATAAACTAATTATAGCTCTATTGAGGGCAAAGGCGGTCAAAAATTGTTAGATAATGTTGATCGGAATCCGCGCGACTGTCGGTAGAACATTCTAGGCCGCCCGACGCAGGCGTGCCAGCAAGTTCCCAACCCATAGTCCTAATGCACTAAATCTAAAATCTAAAATCTAAAATCTAAAATCTAAAATTGCATGACTTGGACAAGGCGACACATTCTCACTCTAGCTGATTTTACCTCCGACGAATACGACACGGTGCTGCAAACTGCGGCCAGTTTTCGCGAGGTGCTCGGCCGCCGCACGAAGAAAGTGCCGGCCCTGCAGGGTCAAGTGGTCGCGAATTTGTTTTTTGAACCCTCCACCCGGACTCGCAACAGTTTTGAATTGGCGGCGAAGCGGCTGTCGGCCGATACGCTGAATTTTACCCCTGGTAGTTCTTCTCTGACCAAGGGGGAGACTATTCTGGATACAGCTAAGACTTATCTGGCGATGGGAACGGATTTGATGGTAGTCCGCCACGAACAAGCTGGAGTTCCGAGCACAATTGCTTCGGAAATGGATCGGTTGGGTTCGAGAGTCAGCGTTCTCAATGCCGGAGACGGCCAGCACGAACACCCGTCCCAAGGTTTGCTAGATTTATTTACTATCTGTTCTCTGTTAGATAGCGAAGGCCCGCGGCTGGAACTTTTAGCGGGCAAAAAAATTGCTGTGGTGGGGGATATCTTGCATTCGCGGGTGGCGAGGTCGAATATTTGGAGTCTTACGGCTTCTGGGGCTGAGGTTCATTTAGCCGGGCCGCCGACTTTGCTGCCCCTGTTGTTTGCTGAGTGCGGCGATGTTCGTCCAGGTAAGTTATTTTTGCACTGGCAGCTTGAACCTGCTTTGGCTGATGCTGATTTTGTGATGACTTTGCGGCTGCAAAAGGAACGGATGAGCCAGCATTTGCTACCGAGTTTACGAGAGTATCATTCTTTGTATGGGGTGACGCGCGATCGGCTCAAACTCTGCAAGCCGGATGTGAAGGTTTTGCACCCAGGCCCGGTTAACCGCGGCGTGGAAATTAGCTCGGATTTGATGGACGATCCCCAATTTAGCCTGATTTCTCAGCAAGTTACCAGCGGCGTAGCGGTGCGGATGGCCTTACTGTATCTGATCGGCGGCGGTAAAGTTTAGGTGGTGGGCTGTTAGTGATTCTCAGGAGCGATCGCCTCTTTAAAATATAATCGTTACCCGGTCAGCCCGGGTAACGATTAAAATTCTTTCTAGAAAATGTAAATTTATCTAGTTAAGAATTAGTTGATCCAGGCAGTAGAAATCCAGCCGCCGCCTTGGAGTTGGGCCCAGCCGTGTCTGTAACGACCTGTCAATGCCACGTTATCTCCATTGTATAGCTTGCCGATGACACGAGCGCAGCCATTGGGGCGGTGGCGGATATTTAGGCGACCGCCGTTGGTGGCAACTTCGCCGTAGCGGTTATAGCCATGACCGCCGCCGCAGCGTTGTTTGTAGCAACCGGCCTGCGCTTCGCCAGCGACTCCCATAACAGATAAGGCTACTGCCATACCTGCAACGCCTACCAATGCAGAAGTAGGAACTTTCAGTTCCAGTTGGAGTTCGGACTCTGGAGATTCATAAGCAACAAAAGAATGATTCAATGCTAGTGCTTCCATAGTTTCCTCATGATTATTGTTAACAGTTGTTGATGCAGACTCAGGTCAAAACGTTAGATTAACAGCCCAAACCATTAATTTGTGGGTAAAAAAAGGTACAAAAGGGCGTTACAGTCTTGCTTTGCCGAGTATTCGCTTGCTTAGCCTGAAATCTGCACAAGTACATCATGCCATTTAACCAGCTTTCGGGAACAAAAAATAAATAAAGTTTACATTTTTTCCTATAACTTTGGACGGGGTGGCTCGGTATGAGCGCCGAATGAAAGTTAACTGTGTCATCAAAAAGCGAACGCAATCATCGCTTGGGTTGTGAAATTCCTTGCCGCGACTCTGGCATAATAGGACTTATTTTGCTGTGCTTGCTGATTGATTTGCGATTGCCGATAGATAGCTATGGGCGATCGCGCAAACAGGCTCCTCGCTTTTCACCACTGTCGGAATTTGATTCTGGTGAGTTATATTTGGGCCGATCGCACTGCTACAACTATTCGGGCAGATTCCCGAAGAGAGATAGCTAGGCTTCACAACTATATTGCTAAAAATTGATTTTTATGTATGCGTGACATGATGCAAGATAAATCGATCGCGACTGGATTTGTGTCAAGATCGATCGAGTTCTCCAGCATCACCTCTTTGGCAATGAACTCTATTTCTGCACTTGCGATCGGCACAATACCTCAATGTCATGAATCAGACAGCTTCGCCGTTACCATAGCGCCGTTATCTGTAGAAGAAATATACACTTTGGCAGATGACCACGCCAACGGAGCCGTGGTAATGATGAGCGGTACAGTCCGCAACCAAACTGACGGTCAAGCTGTAGTTTCCCTAGAATATCAAGCCTACGAACCAATGGCCGTGCGAGTATTCCAGCAAATCGCTACGGAAATCCGCCGTCAGTGGGTCGATGTCAATCGGGTCGTCATTCACCACCGCGTCGGACACTTGCAGGTGGGGGAAATCAGCGTACTGGTGGCTGTGGGGTGTCCCCACCGAGACTCGGCCTTTGCAGCTTGTCAATACGCCATAGATACGCTCAAACACAACGTACCGATTTGGAAAAAGGAACATTGGGCCGACGGTTCTAGCAGTTGGGTTAGTATTGGAGCGTGCGAGGTCAGTCATTAGTCATCAGTCATTAGTCATTGGTTATTGGTTGTTTGTTATCAAGGCTTTTCGGGATCGTGTCCCATGCCCCAGTCTCCATCTCTTCCCCTGTTTGGGAACTTGTGACGATCGGTCAGCGTCAACAACTGTGGAATGTTCGATGAGCCAATTCCACCCATGAGCGACTTTATTTCCGTGTCCTGGTCTGCGGTTGTGGCGACCGTTCAAAGAGTGCAATTGCCAGCCGAAAAACTCTCTAATTATGACTTGGTGTTGCGATGTCAGGAAGGAAGCCGACCTGAGAGCACAGCTTTTTCAGAACTGTTGAAGCGGTATCAGTCCCACGTAGACAGGGTTCTCTATCACTTGGCCCCCGATTGGCAAGACCGAGCCGACTTGGCTCAGGAAGTCTGGATTCGTGTCTACCGCAATATTAACCGGTTGCAAGAGCCTGTTAAATTTCGGGGCTGGCTGAGTCGCATCGCCACTAATTTGTTTTACGATGAGTTGCGAAAGCGCAAGCGCGTGCGAACTCCTCTGTCCCTCGACGTACCCCGGGCTCTGGAAGATGGGGAGATTGATTGGGAAATTCCGGCGGACAGTCCGGGGCCTGATGATGATTTGACGACTAGAGAATTTTATGACGAGTTGCGATCGGCGATCGCCGATTTGCCGGAAGTTTTCCGCACGACAATTGTTTTGAGAGAAATTGAAGGTTTAGCCTATGAGGAAATAGCAGAAATAACCGGAGTTTCTTTGGGAACGGTCAAGTCGAGAATTGCTAGAGCTCGCCAAAGATTGCAGTTGCAATTGCAAAAATATCTCGACGGTCATTAGTAAAATTCAGTCGATTTGAGATTGTACATACTTCGACTTGCTTCGGCTACGCTCAACACAAGTCACTCAGTACAAGTTTGAGATTTGAGATTTCGTCCTACAAGTTTGAGATTTGAGATTTACTTGCCGGTCGGTGAATCAAAGGAGAGCGCACAAAAGTCTAAAGTTAGGAGATCTGCAGAACATAAGTCAGGAGATTGTATCGGTTTTTGGGAGAGGTGAAGAAGATTTGATGAAGTTTATTGTAACGTCAAAGCTTCTATTTGATAATGTAAATAAAGAGTAAATCATTTTAAGATCGCGTACTTCTCCTAATTTTATCCAGTGGTGTGAAATATGAATCATAACTTTGAATCAGCAAAAAATCAGAATCAGCAACCGATGGGGGATTCACTCGGTGAAACTCCATCTAACAACAATTATTCCCAGGGCAATGTAACTACTATGATGCGCGATCGCTTTGAATTACTGAGTGCCTACCTTGACGGCGAAGTGACGGCGACAGAACGCCGAGAAGTTGAAGAATTGCTGACAAATGACCCCGCGACGAAGCGTTTGTACTCGCGACTTTTGAGTATGCAGCGAAGTTTTAGCTCAATGCCGGTGCCGGCTGCAGAACAATCAGCACAGGATTTGGCGGCGAAGGTTTTGCAACGGGTTGAACGCAAGACGAAACGAAATTGGGTTTTGGGTGGAGGTGCGATCGCAGCTTTGTTGATTGCGGCGGTGTCTGGTGTCGCTGGCGGCCGCCAATTGTTTGCTCCTCAGTTGGCGACATCGCCTGTTCCTGCTGAATCTGACGGTTTGATTGTGGCTTTGAACGAGCCGGTAATGGAGATTGTTAATCCCAACGATTTGATGCTTGGGGTGAATGCGCCGGTGATGGATATTCCGAAAGTTGATGTAGCAAGCCCTCACAAGTCATTGCCAAAGGTGCAGTAGGATTGCATTTTTGAGCAGTAACTGAAGTTGCTAAGCTCCCTAAAAAAGGGGGCTTTTTGCTGTTTTTCCCAGTTTTTCAAGGTGGATAGATTCTTTGACGCTTCCTCGGCTTTGAATGACGAATTGTGGGGCGATCGCATCTTGATATCCGAGTAGGTAGCGAGTGGAATTAGAGCGGGCGATTCCCTACGGGATAGCTTCGCTTCACGCACTTGTCACCGATTTTTTGGATATTGGCGATCGGCAACAGCAATGTCTCCTCAATTTCCTGCCGCACAGCAGGAGATACATTACAACCGCTATTAAGGCAATCTACCAGCAATTTATTAGCATCGTAATAATTTTTCAGCAATGACTTTTGCTGTTCGCTGAACTGCCAATCGTGACCCAGATCGCGATACAAAATCATCATTTGCCTTAATAACTTACTCCAAGCAAGACCGTTACCTTGCCACCATTTTTCAAATATCTCTTTGTCACTTTTTGGATCGGGCAGTTGTTCCAGAAGTTCTTGTATCCCTTGCCTTTGTTCAGGCTTAAGGGCAGGTACAAGGTCGCAGTCAAGAACAAGGTCAAGGATGGGGACGAGGGTACGTTCAACGGTAAGGCTGTTGATGTAACCAAGAGTAGGCTCAAGCGCATCCTTAAGGACGGTGTTCAGGGCAAGATCAATATAACATTGAAGTCCAAGGTTAAGAGCCAGTTCAAAAGTTTGTTCCACAACTTTTTTTAGGTAAGGGTCAAGAGAAAGGGCAAAGCCACGGTCAAGGAAAGGATATTCAAGGGTCAAGTAAAATGCTCTAACTGCCGCAGGTTTGTAGGCACAATCAACAGAAAGGGATTTTTTGTTGATCCACACTAGGAACTGCTGTAACTGCTCATCGTCAGCGATGACTCCATCAACTTTCTGCTTCATTGACAGCAACAAGTCATCAGCTTTTTGCAACATCCCAACTGCTAACAACGAGACTTCTCGCCAACGCTTCTCGGTCAGGTGGGTGAGCAGTTTTTCCAAAGCTTGTGGAGCAGAATTGTTAACTATTTCTGTAGCAGTAAAATACTCTTGGAATGTTAGATGAGAAAATGAATAAATCCCTCTTGCCCTTTCCACTAATAATCCATGTTGTGCTTCGATCGCCTTCAGCACAACCTCACTATCGCTCTCCAACTGAACGCGGTTAGTTGTGGCATCGGGTAAGTTAGCCAGATAGTCGGCAATCACTTGTTGGATTTGATTTTTATCAAAAAAGTAATCGCCCCGATCAAAAGTAGTAGCTGCCACAAAAGCAAGTAAATGTTTCTTGCGGCACAAATTCAAATCGCGATAAATTTCATCCCGTTGAATACCTCTAGTTTCATCCCATTTTCTGAGCATAATTTCCATGCCTTCCTCATACAACTTGGCTCTGTTGGAGGGAAAATCAGCTTTAGCTTGGAATACTAAACAAGTCAGATTAAGTAAAATTGGCGTTACTGCAAGTTCTCGAATTTGCTGATTTTTTTGCAATTTCAGCTTTTCTACAAATTGAGATGCTAAAGCTTTCCCTGCGTCCAGATTATGGGAAAATGCCACAAACCAATTGATCGCAAAGGCAGCTATTTGCTCGCACTTAAAATCGGCCACCTCAACACAGGTAAAGGCTTCGTCGTGAAATCTGTACTTAGAAGCGGCAATTCTACAGGTAATTATAAACTGATTGTTGTAATACTTTTGGACAAACTGACGAATCTGTCTGACGACTGCATCGCTATCTGATTCTGGCACTTCATCTAAGCCGTCCAATAAAATCAAGCCTCTGCCTTGACTGAGTGCGAATTCAGTTTGCGATCGCCCTTCTACTCCGCAACTGGCAAATTCGTCGCTGATATATTCTAATAAGTCAAGATTAGCGATTTCAGCAAAGGTTTTCAGAGAGATAAAAATCGGTATTTTGTTTGCTTCAAATTCAGAGCGATCGCACTGAATGGCGATGTGTTTCAAAAAAGTAGTTTTACCGGAGCCCGGTTTGCCGAGTACCATCAATTTAGAGTGAGATTTCACCGCATCCAATCCTGGTACTCGTTTCTGGCATACTTTACCTAATCCCAAGCGGTTAAAGTTATCCGCATCTGGGTTGAAGTCTCTCAATAAATCGCGAATTTCTCCCGGCTGCCAACTGGTAATTTCCTCCAAAATGTTGACTTCAACGTAGAGCTTGCTGACCTCGACGGGCTGTGCAATATCCAACAGTTGCATTTTGCTGTAAAGCTGTTGGATTTTGCTGTGGCATTTTTGCCGTATCCCTTCCACTACCGAATCAATAGGCTGTTGGCAAAAATCTCTAACCCCCCCAACCCTCCCTTGGTAAGAGGGGGCTACAGGAGGACGATCGACAATTTCTTCCCAATTCAACTGCAAAACCGTGCAAAAAGCCTTGAAAGCATTAGCTTTAATGGGTTCTCTTCCTCCTAAAAAGCGCCTCCAAGTTGGCAGCGACAGGCCATCGGCATAGGGCCCGGCCTCTGTCCAAGTTCGATCGGGTTCTAATTTTTGACTAGCTTCTACTAACCATTTGGGGTCTTCTATCGTCGATCCCCTTTCTCTTCTAGCTTGCCTAATTTTTACTAATCCCTCCTCAGAGGCTTTGAGGGTCGTCATTATATAATTTACTTCTTTAATTGTCAATGTCAATTTTAGATCAGTTTAGCGATCGCAAACTGAGTTTGTCAAGACCCCAGCAACAAAGAGAAAATGATCCTGACAACAACTGCACGGCATACGGGAAAAGTCAGGCATAAATCCGGCAAAATTAACCCTTCAGAATGCCATTCTGTTGTGTCTCTAAAAATCACCTATTAAATAATGAGAAAGGATAGCAACATGAGAAATAGTATAAATGAAATTCCCTCCCGCGGAATAGGCATAAAACTTATTAGCAAAATTGCCGACAAGCTAAGCTATACACGCACTTCTGACGAGCAAAACTGTTTAATAATTGTGAAAAATTTTCATCCTGGTATAATCCCAGCCCAACAGACGAATCAATATGGTTATTTGAAGCGGGCAGTTAATTTTTTAAGCAGTTTTAAGTTTGGATTGAAACCAGGACACAATCGCCACTTTTATCGAAGTTACAATCAGCCAACTAAAACAATTTACCTTCAACTAAACACTGACCTCAATAGTGTTAAAAAAGTTTTATGGTGGGTCGAGCAGTTTAGAGTATCTACCGATTCCCGAAGCAGTTCTGCAGCAGTGCAAACTTGCTACGATCGAAGGGTTTACAAATGCTGTTCGCCACGCTCACAAAAATCTGCCCTTAGAAACTCCGATCAACCTTGAAATAACCGTATTTAGCGAACGCCTAGAAGTCAAAATTTGGGATATGGGAGAGCCTTTTGACCTCCAAGCTAAGTTGATTGAAGAATTGCCAGTTATTTGGAGCGAGCTGGAATTTATGCTTGACTAAAGCTGTTCTGTAATTTCCAGCTTTAAATTGACAAGAAAAAGAAACTTTTTTGTGATGACTATTGATACTACTCCCAAAATTCTCGTTGTGGATGATGACGCTTCCATCCGCACTCTAGTTCATCGCTTTTTAAATCAGAAATATCAAGTAGATTCCGCAGCAGATGGCGAGACTGCTTTAGCATTGTTTGAGGAATTCAAGCCAATGCTAGTAGTTCTAGATTGGAATTTGCCGGATACTACGGGCTATCATCTTTGCCAGGAAATGCAGCGCCGTACTAATGTTTTTGTGGTCATGCTAAGCAGCCGCACAGACGAAGCTGATAAAATTCAAGCCCTGTCCGCCGGTGCTGATGATTATATCTGCAAACCATTTGGTCTTCAGGAATTAGCAATGCGGATCCAAGTTGTGTTGAGACGGATGAGGTGTGTTACTCCATCTCGTATGGTATTCGATCAATTCGCGATCGATTCAGCGCGCCGAGAAGCAACACTCAACGACAAAATTATCAAGTTAACAACCTTGGAATTTAATATTTTGTATTTTTTGGCAAGTCATCCCGGTAAATCTTGGAGTCGCCAACAGCTAATTGAAAAAATCTGGGGTTGGAACTGCAGCAACACAGAAGAAGAGAAAGTTGTTAGCGTACATATCGGCCAGATTCGCAAGAAAATGATTCACATTGATGCTACTGGGTCGCAGTTGATTAAAACGGTTCGGGGTTTTGGTTACAGGTTCGAGCCGCCCTCGCCCGCAGCAATGGCACTTGAGTAAGCTCATCGGCCTTAACGCCTTATTTTGTGAAAAACCTATTTTCCCACGTCCCATCGGGCAGCCAGATGCCTCCTAGATCACGAACGCGATCGGGTAGCATGAAGTAAGCCCAAGCCGTGCCTAGAGGTTTGAAGTGTCGATCGCAAATTTCGATTTCCTGCCGCTGATATTCGTTTTGTGTCGGTTCTCGCAGCGGGTGATAGTCTTCCAATCGGTCTAAATCGTCCAAAATAGCCGAGTTTGCGAAACAGAGGAGAAAACCGCAGACTGTGCCGTCTCCGGCCATCATCGCAGGATAGCCGATCGGCAGCGCAAAAAGTTGACCGCGGGCGATCGCCGGACAAGCATCCACAACCTTTCCCTCGCAGTAGCGCCGGTAGTTGCACTCCCCGGGTTTGAGTGTGCCGTAGACAAAGACTTTCATCGGGTAGGGCCTAACCGCTAGTTTTTGCTAAGATAGATGGCTAAGCTAATAGTTTAAGTCTCGCGGGCGATCGCGACGGCAATCTTGATAAATTTCGTTGTTTACCCTCTCTTATAATTCATGACTCTAACAGTTAGTTTTATTGCTTTTGGACTTCAGCCCTTGTACGTGAGCTCTTTTTTGCCAGACCTGCCCCTCGACAGCTTGTTTTCGACTCAAGGGATTATGGTGATGCTGCTGGCGGCCTATGCGGGGGCGATGTGGATGTTTCTCACCAGTGCTCCGAAGGTACACACGGTGATGGTATCGGATCTCGGACAAGCCAGAGAGTTTTATGAAGGTATGCTAAACCTGCCCGTAGCAGAAGTGCCGCTGCATTACTACTACAATTACGAGCAAACCTTGGGAACCACGGGTATCGACCCCCTGTATTTGTCGCCGAATGTCGGCAGGGGAACGAGCTCTCAAACGATGGGGAGTCCCGAAGGTTTGTGGTATCAGTTGATGAAAAATACTCAACTGCACATCATTAGTGGCGCCAGTGTAGGGGAAAAAAATCGCGAACGTCATGTTTGTTTCGATCGCGATTGTTTGGATCAGCTATTGATGAGGGTACAAACTCGCGGCATTAGTTATAAAATTCGCCGGGAAAAGCCGCTGAATTTTTTGGTCAAGGATTATGACGGCCGCGTGATTGAAATGGCCGAGGTTAGTAATTAGATATAGCCTTTCTCAGAAAGAGAGTCGGCGGTTGAAACCGCAGCTATACAAACGATGTCCGCCTCCGCGGACTGAAGAAAATAACGTAATTTTAACTGCCTGTCTTTAACCCGCGTCGGCGGGTTTTGTCTGTGTAGCCGCGGTTTCCAACCGCCCGGTATTCAGGATTTCTAGTTTCTCAATTAATCTTGGCTTCAACGCTGGATTTTTCCGAGGCTGCTTTAATCTCTGGAATCGCCTTGCGGCTGAAGATTTGGAAATACAAAGAAACAAAAAATTCTTTAACTGGGAAAACGATCAAAGTTAAAGGATTGATGGTGACAATGATATTGCGGACATCGGCTTTAGCTTGTTTGACAATTTGCTGCGCTACCCAGTCTGGCGACATAATGCCGATCGGGTTTAAGTTGCTTTTAAACGGCCCTAAAATCAGCTTGCGAACGATGCAGGGCGCGTCCAGCCTCCGCAAAGTAACTAAATCTCCCAAGGCGCGTTTGCTGAGTTCGTACAGTGGACTGACAGCGGGAATCACTTCTGCTTCGGAAGTATTGATCCAGACTTCTTTGCAAGCGATGTTTTCGTTAGTTCGGACTGTTAAGAAAAAGAGCTCCATCAGCCGCCACGCGGAAAAAGTGTTAATTTCGTATGAGTTGGCGATCGCCTCTCCGGTTCTTTCAGCCTGTACATTAATCCCGTGATTGATCACGAGAATATCAATTTTTTCTAACAATTGAGCTAAATCTGCCTCTGCGCCAGCGTGCCAAATTACAGTTTTTACAGGCAAAATATCGCCGCCTATATTCAAAGTAATTTCCTCATTTCCAGAGGATAGGGCGATAACTTTTGCACCAGCTTTGTGCAGGTGTTTGAGAAGCAAACGCCCTAAAGTTCCCGATGCACCGGTGACGGCTACAGTTTTGCCTTTAAGAGAAAGTGCTGTACCCATAAGTTTATCTATTAAGGTGAAAGTACCGCAATAGTAAGCATTTTGATTGTCGAAGTGGTGCCGCCAATGATAAGGTTTATTAACGAACCAGTTGCCGGGGATAGTCTGGAATTCTCCCGGTTGGTGGGTGATGTCGGTTAATTCGTCTGCACCTTTGATTCCACACGCGCGGGCGATCGCGCTCAACAAAAAGCCTAAAGTATAAATACAACCGGCTGCTGCGCCCCAGTGATATGCCGGCAGCACAAAATAAGCTAAAACCCACAGCAACAAGCCCAAAACCATCATCGCCGCAGCTTCTGGCACGTCGTGACGCCAGTGTGCTTGCTTGTAAATTGTCTCGCTGACAGCAGTCAAATTCGGGCGGAAAACGCGGTGATGCCAATTGTGCAGCTTTTGCAAAGGCGGCACATAATGAGACGCGACGTGATAAAAGTCTCGGATGATTTCTGCCCAAAACACAGAAGCTATTGCTACAGCGCCGACTATCCAGTAATTTACCATACTCGCAGAAGTTATAAATTTAAGATATTATATCATATCTGGTCATAAAAAAGGTTCTGTCGCGGTCGTTATCGGCGGACATGATATTAGATATTGTCTGTTTTGAAACAAAGCTTAAAATTGCTTTTATTGCTAGTCGGGCAGTTGACTTAGGCGTTTTAAAATCTGCAAAACGCGGTACAATTCATTGCCGGGATTGGAAATAACAAATTCAGCCGATCGGGCATAGTGGGGATGTTCCCCTGTGACTAACTTCACAAAAGAGAAGTTAGCACCTGTGGAAATCATGCCAAAAGTAGGAGTTTCGGGATCCGGATCTGCCAGCATATATGTCAGGAGTTGTGCGAGTGCTGCGTCAGTTGAAAACGAAAGTTGTTTGGATTCAATTACTGTCACCCACAAGTTTGCTTTCATGATTAGGATATCTATTCTGCCTTCGATGATTCTGCCTTCGTCTTCCTCTTGAATGGATATCGATTTTTCGGCTTTGACTTGAAAAGGAGACTCAAACAGACCGGCAATAAACAAAATAGGGCTGACTATCGTGAGTTTGACTGCATTTTCCAACACGGGCGGGGTGTCTACCAAGTTGAAGTATATGTCTTGAACGCGATCGAGCAATTGTTTTTCTGAGTCTGTTACTTCCGGCAAGTTTTCTTGCCATTCTGGGAAAAAATCAGCTTTACGAACTCGCTGCAAGCCGAAGTTATCGATTAGATAGCGGAGGTTAATATCTCTTGCTTGAAGTTTTTGCATTATAATTTATCGAGTTTAAATTATTGGTAATAATTTTAGCATAAGTGTCATTGCAAGCGCAGATAAAGGCAGATAAACGCAGGTGAACGCAGATGGGTAGAGTTGATTTTGTTGAGGTTTTTGTTTATTTGGGCTTGAGATCGCCATTTGGCTGTTTTTGGGCTGCTTGCATTTGCAGCAATTGCGGCACGGTGACAAAACGGTATCCCTGCTGTTTGAGTTTGGGAATAATTGCCGACACGGCCTCGACTGTTTGCTGGCGATCGCCCCCGCCGTCGTGCAACAATACGATCGCCCCCGATGTCGCTTGAGACAGCACAGTGCGGGTTATAGCAGCAGCCGGAGGTTGCAAAAAGTCTTTAGTGTCGATCGACCACATGACAACTACGTAATTTTTCTTTTTGGCATAATCTGCAAAACCGTTATTTAAACGGCCGCCGGGAGGACGAAACAACAAACTTTTTGCCCCACTCGATCGATAAATATGAATGCCTGTATAATCGATTTCATTTGAGGCTGTTTTCTCAGTGACATTATGATAAAAGTGATGCCATGTATGATTGCCGATCGCATTTCCCGCTTTTACGACTTGCTTCGCAATTTCTGGATTTTCTCGCAAATTTGCACCCAAACAAAAAAATGTAGCTACCACATTATGTTTCTGCAAAACTGCTAATATTTTCAAAGTTTCCGCAGTTGGCCCATCGTCAAATGTCAGGGCGATAACTTTGGAGTTGCTGATACTTGCTTTATAAACAATCTGGCTGCGAAATTGCGCCGGCGGTGCGAATACTAAAGGTTGTTCCGGGGGTTTAGGAGAGGGAGTTGCGGGGGGAGAAGGAGGTGTTATGAGTTTTGGAGGTTTCAGCAGATTTGGCAGGGAATTGTCAAAAGGTGGGATTTGGGCGAATGAATTTGAGCTAGCAGTTTGTGGGTTTTTAGGGAACAGGGAAAAAAGGGCGATCGCTCCGATAAGTATAATACTTTTAATCGCTAATTTTTTAGTAAATTTGGTATTCATTAACTGTAATATTTGCTGTTAACGATATAACGATAGCTTACAACTTTGTCTAAAATTAGATAAAATTCAAGATAGCAACGCATCATCACAGGAGAAAAGCCATGATTGCTCCGGGAAATCTCAGCCGCATCACGATTCCCCCTCTGGAAAATGGCGATTTGCTCAGCCGCGCAGAATTCGAGCGGCGCTATACAGCCATGCCCGCACTCAAAAAAGCAGAATTGATTGAAGGAATTGTTTATATGGCTTCACCCTTACGCTTTGAACCCCACGCCGAACCCCATGCTCGCCTAATTACTTGTCTTGGCTTCTATGTTGCTTTTACCGCGCATACTCGGATCGGCGATAATCCCACCGTGCGTCTCGATGTGGATAACGAACCTCAACCCGATGCTGTACTGCTAATTGATGCCCAACGAGGCGGCCAAACTTGTCTTAGCGATGATGGCTATATTGAAGGTGCACCCGAATTTGTTGCCGAAATTTCTGCAAGTACCGCTACGATCGATCTGCGGGACAAAAAACGAGTTTACCGCCGCAATGGAGTCAAAGAATATCTTGTTTGGCAAGTCATGAATCGCCGGATAGATTGGTTTTCCTTGCAGGAAGAAGAATATATTTCTCTACTCCCCGATGCTGAAGGAATTATCCGCAGCCGAGTTTTTCCGGGGTTGTGGCTGGCAGTCTCAGCACTTATAGATGGGGATATGCCAAGTGCGATCGCCACTCTTCAAGCCGGATTAAACAGTGACGCACATCAAGAGTTTGTCCAACAGTTACCCACCAACCAAAATCCCGTTTTGTAGAGACGCAATTCGCGCAGTCGCTATAAATAATTACGCTAAAAGCGACAAGTCTGCCGTGCCCTTTCATCCTCCGGTTCTTGCCAACCCCAAGAAAAATGACTCACCGCATTAATTTGCGGCGTTGCCGAACGAATTGCCTGCATTTGAATCTCCAAAGACGGCCGATTTTTCACAGATTTTCCCCAATCTCCGGCAATGGCAGGAATAATCTTTGCTCCCGGAGGCGCTAAACTCACTACCCGCTCCACCTGCGGCACAATACAGCTTACATTCCCGCAATTTCCGTAAGACATCGCGTGGAATTCTACAGCAGCCGGAAAGCTGTCCCAAGGTTGCAATCTTGAATCATATCCCCCTTGATTTATCTTTTTATTTGCATCAGGGAAAAATACCGCTCCTACAGGAATTCCCAGGCTTTGAGCAGGCCGAGTTGCCACCCCAAAAAAATCTAAAATTCCTTGGACTGCGTGAGCAACGCTCAGTTGCCAGAGGTCTTTTTGTAGAATGCCCGTGTCGGGAAGCGGCGGTTTTGGTGTCGGTTTTGGTGTAGGAGTTGCAGTATTTGGCGATTTTGTGGCGGGAGTTTGTGAAGCTACTTTTGATGCGTCATTCTGTCTTCGAGAAGCGGGAGTTGCTACTGGTACAGCTTGCGGAATTCGCCCCTGCCACAGAGGTTCTCGCTCATTCGGATATTGTTTGACTACTGCTTGAACGTCATTAGTATTGATAAATCCTTTAGTCAAATATCGCTGAATTAAATCTCGCCCTTGCTGATTGTTAGCCCGCTGTAAAAGCATTTGCTGCGATGCTGAGCCGTAAATCCACAAGTCTTGAACTTTGGTAGCAACTGAAGCCGGCCCGAAGCCCCGTAGATAGCGAATGTAGTCGAATAACATTCCTTGCGGTCGGCGCTTGACTATTTGATTTACTAATAAAGTATAGTCTTGCCTCGCTTGCGTACTGTAGGGGTCGATAAAGGCTTGATTGCCCGGAACTTCTCCGAAGTCGTCGTTAATTGTTGCGTCTTTAATTATTGTTAAACTTGTCTGGTTTTGGCCGTTTAATGCGAGGTTTTGCTGTCTGTCTGGACGCTGAGAATAGGTATAGCCAAAGTTCATGGTAAACAACCAGGTGTATACTTTTAAACCTCGCTGTTTGCCTTTGGCGATCGCCTTTTCCAGCAAATCGTATTTTTCGTAGCCGGGATTTCTCAAAACCGAAGGCCAAACAGTCGGATTATCTGCTACTGGAAGCAGCACTTGACCGTCGTAAAATGCTTCGATATAGACTTCATTGTAGCCTTTATTGACAATGTTGTCTAATACTCGATCGACTTCTCCTGGCCTGACATCGCAGGGATACAAACGCAGCCAAACTGCTTGGGTTTGAGGCCAAGTTTTTTGGCGGCATTGTGCTATTTCCCGCGCGTGTTTGTTCAAAACGGCAAAATATGCTTGCTGGGATTCTGATTTTCCTGACAGGGCGGCGCGGCGCAAGTCTTCTTTTTGATTTACGTCTTCTTTGGATAATTGACAATAGGCTAATGTTTCGGCAAAGGCTGCTTTATTTTCGATAAATGGCCACACAAGTTGGCTGATGAAGCTACTTGTTAAAACAGCAGTTACCGCACTTAAAAAGCGTCGCTGGTGTTGAAAGTTCGCGATGCGAGTTGGTGCAATTTTCATGGGATAGTTGAATCGGGTTTTCTAGTTTAAATTGGCTGGCGATCGCTGGATTTGCGATCGCCCAGACGCACATCTACAAATTTTCTACTTTTTTTCTCGTTAACTCCGCCCAAAAACGGGTACAAGCACCCTACTTATAGCATTTCTCAAAAATCGACTGACTTCAACCCTGCAAGCACAGGTACAAATTTGTGAGATTGTCGAGCCTTATTTATGGGTTGTCTATCGCGACGCATCCTACGGCTAAATCCAGCAAAAAAAACGCCTGGGTAAAGTCGGCGCTAAAAACAGTTGATATTTTTACTAAAAATTGTTAACACTCAAATGTTAAGGATCAAAGATGAATTATTAAAATCGATCTTTTATCCTTAAATTTTGAAATTAAGCCCCTCTATTGAGAGCAGATTCTACTTGCTGAAATTCAATCTCTAGACGATTTTTCAACTTTTCAGGAACTGGACGATTTGGATAGGAACTATAATGTCCTGCTAAAGAGTTTAATGCCGTCCGCATTGTCGTGAAAGATGTCAGCTTGGCAAGAGCGGGATCGCGGCGGTATGCAGCAGAAAAATCGTTGATACTTGTGCGAGCACCAGCTTGAGCGGCTGCTTTTTCCGGTGTGCCCTCTGGTAAAGTGAGCGCTGTTCTCAAGCTGCTGACTAATGCTAATGTGTCTTTGCTGTAGTCTCCACTCAGAGTGGCGGGAACATTGGTACAGCCAGCTACGCCGATGACAACAACTAATACGAGGGCTAACAGACGGGAAATGTAATGCTTCATAGGGGTTAGAAAAAAGGAAGTGAAAGCGGCAATCAAATTTAACCTTTATCGTATCTCGAATTGAGCTAATAATGTCAAATAATGTCAAATTTTTATTATTTATTGCAGTAATACCATAAAAAGTACAATTTGTCAATCTCACAGGGATTGATTTATGAATCTCCAATTTAAAATCAATCCGTCAATCAATTTCAAATCTAAAATCGATTGATTTGTCCAGAAGCAACGGAGAGAATTTGGGTTTGTCGCAGCCACTGACTGTCGAAAGCGCCTAAGTGAGTCGTAGTAATTAGAGTTTGAAATCGTTCTTGAATTGTTTCTAAAAGTTGATTTTGGCGGTTTAGATCGAGTTCGGCAAGTACGTCGTCTAGCAATAGTAAAGGTGCTTCGCCTACGACTTCTTCAATAAGCTGCAATTCGGCTAATTTTAATGCTAATACGAGAGTTCGCTGCTGGCCTTGAGATGCGTATTGACGAGCTGGGGTATTGTTAATTGTAAATATAATGTCGTCGCGGTGGGGGCCGACTAATGTGGTTCCTTGAAACTGTTCTGCGATCGCCCTTTTTTGAATTTTTTCTAAAAATGCTTGCCGCACTCCTTCGAGATTGTCTTTACCAATTAATTCCGAGCTTACTTCAATATTAGCATCGTATTTCACATCTAAAACTTCTGCTGAACCGCTAATTGAACGATGCCAATTGCGAGCTAATGGCATCAAACGCTCCAAAATTCGATCGCGCCTGCGGATCACGCGAGCGCCCGCTGTCGCCAACTGCGCGTCCCACAAGGCTAATTCTGAAGTGGGAATGGGGGATTGGGAGTTGGGAATTGGCGAGTATTGAATATTTTCCGGTTCGGGATTTTCGAGTTGCAGAAATCGGGTTTTGTCAATATTTTCGGAAAATTCGGCTTGTCTGATTGCTTTAGAACGTTTTAACAGAGCGTTGCGCTGGCGCAAAATTTGGTTGTACTGCTGCAAAATGTGAGCGTAAATCGGCTCTAATTGGATAACTAGCCGATCGATCCAATTGCGCCTTCCTTCTGGTCCGCCGCGCACTAAGTCTAAATCCAAACAGGAAAATTGTACTACATTTAAGACGCTCAAAAAGTCTAAATGGCGGCGCAGGGGTTCGCCGTTTAGCTTCAGGCTGCGGCGCGCTCCTGAGCGCAGTGTTAAAGATAGGTCGATCGCTCCGGTTTGACGTTCTAGCGTAGCATCAATTTGGGCGATCGGCTTGGAGTCGAGGATTAAATCGCGATCGCGCGATACTCTGTGGCTTTTTAAGGTGGAAAGCAACTCTACAGCTTCTAACAAGTTAGATTTTCCTTGAGCGTTATTTCCTAATAAAATGGTTTTGGGAGCGTCAAACGTTACCTTTTGATCGAAGTAGTTCCGAAACTGCCGTAGGTGCAGCGTTTTCAAATACATAATATTGGTTATTGGTTATTGGTTATTGGTTATTGGTTATTGGTTATTGGTTATTGGTTATTGGTTATTGGTTATTGGTAATACAGTCATCGTAGGGTGCGCCGAAGAGCACCTTACCTATTCAAGGGCTAATTTCTGCAATTACTTTTTTGCGGAGCGTTGTGCTCGCAATGTATAGTGTTTAGACTCGCGCCAAATGTGAAGGGTATAACGAATAATGAAACATCGCTCATTATCCGTCAGCCGTTAACACTATTTTCTCGATTTGTACAAGCGCACGAACACTTTTTCCATTTCAATCCAGACAAACATTAGGGCGCTGAAACCGAAGCAAACCATCAATTCAAAGGGCGACAAATAGTGAGTGCCGAAAAATTCTCTCAGCGGTGGAACGTAAATCAGCATTAATTGCAAAGCAGTAGTAACAATTACAGCTCCCCAAACAAAAAGATTAGTGAAGGGATTTAACTCGATAGTTAGCCGAGTGTTAGAGCGAATGGCGATCGCGTGACCCATTTGCGCCAAACAAAGAGTTGTAAATACCATTGTTTTCCAAGCCTCTGGATTGCCGTGTCCGGGAGCGTGAGTATAGTCATAAGCCCATTTCATCATGCCGATCGTCAAAATTGCAAAAATAATCCCGATCCGAATTATGTAAGAACCCAAACCCCGCGCAAAAATACTTTCTCGCGGGCTGAAAGGAGGCTTGTTCATCACGTTCGGTTCGGCCGGTTCCACGGCCAAAGCTAAAGCGGGAACGCCGTCTGTGACTAAGTTCATCCACAAAATTTGCAGCGGGGTCAGCGGCACTCCTCCCAAACCAATTAATGGTGCGGCCGCAATTGTCAAAACTTCGCCGATGTTGCTACCCAAAATGTACTTGATAAAGCGGCGAATGTTGGTATAAACAACTCGCCCTTCTTCAGCGGCGGCGACAATAGTGGCGAAGTTGTCGTCTAGCAGCACCATATCGCTAGCTTCTTTGCTGACATCGGTGCCGGTAATTCCCATTGCGATGCCGATATCGGCTTGTTTCAATGCGGGTGCGTCGTTAACGCCGTCGCCTGTCATGGCGACAAATTTGCCCCAACTTTGCAAAGCTTGGACTATTCGCAATTTGTGTTCGGGGGAAACGCGGGCGTAAACGCTAATGTGTTCGACTTGCTGTTTGAGTTCTTCTCGGCTGAGTTTTTCTAATTCTTGACCGGTGAGAACTCGATCGCCCTTTTGTGCAATACCTAAATCACTAGCAATTGCCTTTGCTGTCAACTGGTGGTCTCCTGTAATCATCACCACCCGAATCCCTGCATCGCGGCACTTCGCCACAGCTTCGCGCACTTCCGGGCGCGGGGCGTCTAGCATACTGACGAGTCCCAGCCAAATCATGTCTTGTTCGCTGGTTGCGTCAGAATCTTGGGGCGGCAGGTTTTCCCAAATTTTGTAGGCAAATCCGAGGACTCGCAAACCCTCGCTTGCCATGTTGTTGTTTTCGGCGAGGATGCGATCGCGCATTTCCTGATTTAAAGGTTGTACTCGATCGCCGATTATGATGCCTTTACAGCGCTCCAAAGTCAACTCTGGAGAACCTTTGGTAAACATCAAATAATTCTGCTGCTGTCCGTTTTCTGCTGGAAATCCTGAATGTCCCGATCGGCCAGGTACTTGGCAAATCACGCTCATCCGCTTGCGTTCGGAAGAAAAAGGAAATTCGGCCGTGCGCTGCAGCAATTGACACTGTTTTTCCTTATAAATGCCTGCTTTTCCCGCTAAAGACAGCAGAGATCCTTCTGTGGGGTCGCCCAAAATCTTCCATTCTTGCTCTTCGTGCTGCAATACTGCGTCGTTGCAAACGGCACAGGCAATTAATAAAGATTCGAGTTCTGGATATTCTTCTAAATTATTAATTTGGGTCGAGGTATGGCGATCGGTAAAATCTCCGATCGGGGCATAGCCGTCGCCTCCGATGCCGATCGTACAGTCGCCCGTAGAGACTCGCTGAACGACCATTTTATTTTGAGTCAGAGTACCTGTTTTGTCGGAACAAATGGTAGTCACTGAACCCAAAGTTTCTACAGCAGGAAGTTTGCGAATCAGGGCGTTTCGCTTCACCATCCGCCTAGTTCCGAGCGCCAAAGTAACTGTCACGACTGCTGCGAGTCCTTCGGGAACTACAGCCACAGCCATGCTGAGAGAAACTTCTAACAAATCTTCAAATCTGCTGGTATCTAACCCGATGCCGCCGTTGTTGAAGGTCATCATGCCGCCGATGACGACAACTACGACTAAGGCTAGGGCGCCGGAGACTAGAACATTTCCCAACTGTCCCATCCGCTGTTGCAGGGGAGTTGGTTCGCTTTCTACTGACTGAAGCATGGCGGCAATTTTGCCCAGTTCAGTCTGCATTCCGGTGTTGGTGACGATCGCCTTGGCGCGCCCCTGAACAACTTCTGTGCCCTGAAAAATTAGGTTTAGCCGATCGCCCAAGGAAGCATCTTCGGGAAGTTCTAGCTCAGCTTGCTTGGTAACTGCCATTGCTTCTCCCGTCAAAGCAGATTCTCTGACTTGCAGATTTGATGTTTCGATCAACCTGCCATCTGCTGCTATTTTTACCCCAGCCTCTAACAGCATCACGTCTCCGGGTACGAGTTCTTTGGCTGCTATTTCCAAAGTTTTGCCGTTCCGCAGGACTCTGACTAGGGGGGAAGCGAGGTTTTTGAGGGCTGCGAGGGCTTTTTCAGCACTTTGTTCTTGGAAATAGCCGAGAATGCCGTTGAGTATGACGATCGCAAAAATGGCGATCGCATCTTTGGGAAAAGTATTGGACTTGATGTCTAAGAATCCAGAAACCACGGCCACACCCATCAGCATCAACAACATGATGTTGGTGAACTGATCGACAAAAATCGACCACGGACTGCGGCCTCCTGTTTCTTCGAGTTCGTTGGGGCCGTATTGCTGCAAGCGTTCTGACACCTGTTGGCTGCTCAAGCCACCGTCTTTGTTACTGTTTAGCTGCTTGAGAGTTTTGTCAATTGGTACGGTGTGCCAAGAAGAGGGAGAATTTAAAGAAGACATAAATTACGATCGAGCGTGGGGCATAAAGGTGGTTGCGGCCGGACAGTTACAGTCGATCGATACTGCATAGGTATTGGTTCGAGATAAGAAGCAGGAAGCTAGACACTTCTCTATCTCTGGTCTATCTCAGGCTCTCTCGATCTGTTGGTATATTTACCCAAAAATTGGGTTTAAAGCCCCGTCGTTCTACGACGGCTTTCCCAAAACTTGTGCTCTAATAACTTCAACAATCAAATTATTTGATTGTAGTCGCCATCGGGCATGGGGAGACTTGAAACGGACGGGGAGCGACAGTCAGACGACAACGGTCGCTCAGGTTGCGATGAACCGTCAAGAATCCCCGTCCTTTCTACGGCGGGGAGTATGTCAACGCTGATAGCACTCATCTACCTTACCAAAAAATTGGGTTTAAAGCCCTGTCGTTCTAAGGCTTTCCCAAAACTTGTGATCTAAATAACTGCAACAATCAAATTCTTTGCATTGTTGTAGTCGCCATCGGGCCTAGGGAGACTTGAAACGGACGGGGAGCGACAGTCAGACGACAACAGTCGCTCAGGTTGCGATGAACCGTCAACAATCTCCGTCCTTTCTACGGCGGGGAGTATGTCAACCACCCAATTCTGAGTGGATCTTGGATTTGGCACTTTTTTGGCTGTTTTCCCTATTCCCCCGCCTTGTTTTCGCAAAACTTTAATTTTCTTAACTTTTCTTAATAATAGGCTTTTTCGGGGCAAAGCGCACAATGGCGATCGGGATGCGGGACAATTTTGTGCTGCCCCACGGTAAAAATCAGGGCAATCGAACCAAACCCAGGAGCTATGTATGTAAATTCGCATCTATCTTAGGAGGGAGATTAGCCCGGAGTTGCTCAACATCAATTTACCTTCTCAGAGGGATAAGCTGTTGTAATAATTTGTAATAAACAAATGCCAGAGAGCATTGTATAAATGTCATAAGAAGGTTGAAACGACAGACGCAAGTTAACAAAAACACTGATTAACAAGGTTTGTCGCATCTCATAAAAGGTGTAAAATTTTCTAAGGTTTCTTAAATGTCCGCTGTAATGTCACAATAGTACAGGTAGCGGAAAAGGAGAGAAGGAGCCGATCGGCACAGTAGCCGGCGTCAACCTTCAACCCTTCCAGGTTTAACGGCCTGAACAAATTTAACTTAACGGTTTTATACCGCAACCAAACTCAATTAACTCAAGTAGGAGAGTTCTTTCATGTTTGACGCATTTACAAAAGTGGTTTCCCAAGCAGACGCTCGCGGCGAATTTTTGGCCACCGGCCAACTTGATGCCTTGAGCCAAATGGTTGCAGAAAGCAACAAGCGCATGGATACAGTCAACCGCATCACCAGCAACGCTTCCAGCATTGTTGCTAATGCAGCTCGCTCTTTGTTTGCTGAGCAGCCTCAGTTGATCGCTCCCGGCGGCAACGCTTACACCAGCCGCCGCATGGCAGCTTGCTTGCGCGACATGGAAATCATCTTGCGCTATGTCACCTACGCGATTTTCGCAGGCGACGCCAGCGTCCTCGATGACCGTTGCTTGAACGGCCTTCGCGAAACCTACTTGGCATTGGGAACTCCCGGCGCTTCCGTAGCAACTGGCGTTCAAAAAATGAAAGAAGCCGCTTTGGCGATCGCTAACGATCCAAACGGTGTAACTCGTGGAGATTGCAACTCCCTGATGTCTGAAGTCGGCAGCTACTTCGATCGCGCCGCTTCCGCAGTAGGCTAAACCCCAGCCATTGCAACCCAATCTGTAAAGCAACGATTCGATATATCGATCGGGCTTTTACAAATCGCATTCGTAGAAAAAACCGCAAACACTAGGGAGAAAGCAACACTATGAAGACCCCATTGACTGAAGCAGTCACAGCAGCAGATTCTCAAGGCCGTTTCTTGAGCAGCACCGAAATCCAAACAGCTTTCGGTCGTTTCCGCCAAGCAACCGCTAGCTTAGAAGCAGCCAAAGCTCTGACATCCAACTCTCAGCGCTTGATCGACGGTGCAGCCCAAGCAGTGTACAACAAATTCCCGTACACACAACAAATGCAAGGCCCTAACTACGCTTCTACCCCAACCGGTAAAGCCAAGTGCGCTCGCGACATCGGCTACTACTTGCGGATGGTGACCTACTGCTTAGTTGCAGGTGGCACAGGCCCAATGGATGAGTACCTGATTGCAGGCATCGACGAAATCAACCGGACATTTGAATTGTCCCCTAGCTGGTACGTTGAAGCTCTCAAGTACATCAAAGGCAACCACGGCCTGAGCGGCGACCCCGCAGTGGAAGCTAATTCCTACCTCGACTACGCAATCAACGCCCTGAGCTAGATTTGCGTGATGCCCGGAATTGTAAGCTGCTGTTAGCTAAAGTGTTAGCGGTTGTTTACGATTCCGGGCATCTGCGATCTTAGCCTAGTTTTCCAAATACTTTTTTTTAAGAAGTTTTCAGTTTTTAAACCAAAAAAGGGAGAAGCTAAAGATGGCGGGATTAGGTGCAGCCGAAAGATTGGGAATAAAAGCATTTGAAGAAGCGGGACAGGTAGAACTTCGCCCCCACTGGACGCAAGATGATGCGAAAGCAGTAATTCGCGCAGCTTACAGGCAAGTTTTCGGCAACGAGTATTTAATGTCCAGCGAGCGAGTTACCAGCGCTGAATCTCTGCTGATGCAAGGACAGATTTCAGTTAAAGATTTTGTGCGGTCAATTGCTCAGTCCGAAATTTATCGGAAAAAGTTTTTCTACCCGAACTCGCAAACGCGGTTGATCGAACTAAACTACAAACATTTGTTGGGCCGCGCTCCTTACGACGAGTCGGAAATTGCTTTCCACGTTGATTTGTACAATGCCGAAGGCTACGAAGCTGAAATCAATTCTTATATTGACTCCGTTGAATATCAAGAAAATTTTGGCGAAAGTATAGTGCCTTACTATCGCGGTTTCTCGACTCAAAGAAATCAAAAAACCGTCGGTTTTAACCGGATGTTTCAACTGTACCGCGGCTACGCAAATAGCGATCGCTCGCAAAACCAAACCCAAGCGCGGTTAACTTGGGAAGTCGCGAGAAATACGGCATCGCCGATATACACAGCCTCTAGCGGACAATCTCTAGCTGGTGCGGCCGGTGGCGATCGCGGTAAACTCTATCGAGTCACCGCAATGCAAGGTGCGGCTAAGTTTTCGCCCCAAGTGCGGCGGACTACTACCGAATATCTCGTACCTTACGAACAGCTTTCGAGCCGCTTGCAACAAATCAACAAACGTGGCGGCAAAGTGGTAAGTATTACCACAGCTTAAAGTTTGTAAAGACGTTTTTTTGCGAGCGTCAGAAAAAAACTTAGGACTAAGTAAATAGGTAGGACAAATCATACTTGTAGGGGTGGGTTTAGCCAAAATATATGCCAACCGGCAGTTGATTGTGGCAAAACCCGCCCGACTTCTGTGTATCCTACCAATACACATATTAGGCTTAGTCCTAACAATCTCAAGTGCAACGAAGCTTTGCTTTAAATTTTTGTTATTAATTTAGGAGAAAATCTGGTGGCTATTACGACAGCAGCGTCCAGGCTGGGAACATCCGCATTGAGCGATGTGCCGAAGGTAGAATTGCGCCCTAACTACACCAAAGACGACCTGGAAATAGTAATTCGTGCCGTTTACCGTCAGGTGCTGGGCAACGATTATTTGATGAAATCCGAGCGCCTCAAAAGTGCTGAATCTCTCCTGCGAGACGGCAGTTTATCAGTGCGAGAATTTGTGCGCGCAGTGGCAAAATCGGAACTGTACAAAACCAAGTTTTTATACAGCAGCTTTCAAACTAGGACGATCGAACTAAACTACAAACACTTGCTCGGTCGCGCTCCCTACGACGAATCTGAAGTAGTTTACCACTTAGATTTGTACCAAACACAAGGCTACGATGCTGATATCGATTCTTACATCGATTCAGTAGAGTATCAAGAAAACTTCGGCGAAAATATCGTCCCCTACTACCGCGGCTTTAACACGCAGCGCGGGCAAAAAACCGTCGGTTTTACCCGGATGTTCCGCCTGTATCGCGGCTACGCAAACAGCGATACATCTCAACTAGAAGGCAATAACTCTCGCTTAGCAGTTGAACTCGGTACTAACAGCGCTACAGCAGTAGTTGGACCTTCTGGCGGTAACGAAGGTTGGGCATATCGGCCTTCTGCCAGAAACGTAACTCCCGGCACCGGTTTCGGCGGCGGCGCAGCTTACGGCAAAGAAGGGCGGCTTTTCCGCGTGGAAGTTTCGGGAATTCGCACGGGCGGCTATCCCAGCGTGCGCCGCAGCAGCAAAGCGTTTATCGTACCTGTTGATGATTTGTCCTCGCAAATGCAGAAATTTCAACGCATGGGCGCGAAAATCGCCAGCATTACTCCAATTTAGTCAGTTGGCAGTTGGCAGTTGGCAGTTGTTAGTTGTTAGTTGGCAGTTGGCAGTTGGCAGTTATTAGTTGTTAGTTGGCAGTTGTTATTAGTCAACAGTCAACAGCTAACAGTCAACAGTCAACAGTCAACAGTCAACAGTCAACAGTCAACAGCTAACAGTCAACAGTCAACACTCAGAATTACCAATTACCAAGAAGCTTATGTTCGGTCAAATTGTAGCTGGAAAAAGTGGCAATACAGCTTCCGCAGGTCGCTGTTTTCGGTACGAAGTTGTGGGCTTGCGCCAAAGCGATGATACGGAAAATATTGATTATTCGATTCGATCGAGCGGCAGTACATTTATCACCGTGCCGTACAATCGGATGAATCAAGAAATGCAGCGGATTACTCGCATGGGCGGGAAGATTGTAAGCATTCAGCCGCTAAGTGCCATCGCAGAATCGTCCCATGAATCATCGTCTGCAGAATCGTCCCATGAATCATCCTCAGATGATAATTAAGAGCGATTGAAAAGGACGATTAAAAGAGACTGCTGGCGCATCTCAAAAGATTTTTACCTCTCACCACTATTTTTAGTGGTGAGGGACTAAATGTCTAATCGATCGCATACCTAGTTAACTGCCAATAACCAACGGAAATCCTGCCCTCCAGAGTTCAGGGAAAACCCCCGTGAATTCGCCAACAGTCTCTTTCAATCGCCGACTTTGATCGAGGGCTTTTTAACGCGGATTTAAGATAATATATGTCAATCACCAGAACTGATTCGGTAAATCTGCAAGAATCAGTTTAAGTTCCGGTTCATTCACCCGCTTAATTGCTTTCGGAATACTTACCCACTGCCGCTTTCTCTTGCTAGCTTCCGGCCAATTTTCCAGAATAGTTTGCACTGGTAGCAAGAATACTTCTACATGACAAGTATGGCCGGACTTTTGATATTTGTAAGTTCCCAACAAATCCGGCAACACTTTACCCAACAAACCTGCTTCTTCCCAAGCTTCCTTCGCAGCAGAATCTTGCGGAGTCATATCAGGTTCAATTAACCCTTTGGGAATTACCCAGCGCTTACCGGTTGAAGAAGTAATCAGCATGACTTCAATTTTTCCGTCTTGAATGCGGTAGGGAATTACTCCCGATTGCTCTACCAATAAAGCGGTTATACTCATAATTTTGGCAATAGTTGTGGGTGCAAAAGCTGCTGCAACTAGATTAATATAGGACTGAGGCATAGGACTAAAGAAACCGCGTGTTTTACCGAATATCCGGGATACAGCGCGTCTTTTCGTAAAAAAACCCAGTTTCTGACCGCCAGTGCATAAGTCCGCTCTGCTCGCTACCAGGAGGAGTGTGGCAGATATTTAAGTTATTAACTTTTCGTTCCTAAACAATAAAAACTGCACGCCTGATTATAGATAATTCACCATTTTAGACAACCGCACAGTAGAGAACAGACATATTTTGCTTTCCCTCTGTTAAAACTAGCAAATGTAGATGCACTCCAGCTAGAAAATAATATTGTAATACTCGCGCGCAGATAAAAGCCGATCGCCCAAATCAGCCTCTATCCGCGCCAGTATGCGGTTTTCCCTCTAATCTTTCTTCGCCTTAGCCTCCAGATTTTCCATCCGACTCCTCAAATCTTGATTCTCCTTCTTCACCTGGTCTAACTCCTCCCGCAACTGCTTCACCGCTGCATCGGAACCAGCATTTTTCTGCACTCTTTGCACAGCTTCATCAGCCATCATACGGACGCGGCCGTCGGGAGTTTGGTCAGCTAAAGAACGCAAAATCCGAATTGCTTTGCGAGTTTCCATCTGTCCTAAAGCCACTACCACCGATACTTGAGTCAAGAAAAACGTCTCCTTAGATAATTCTGCCAATCGGTGCAAAATTCGTTCTAAATTAAGCTTAGTTTGACCTGTTGAAATTGTCCCCAAAGAGCGAATTGCAGCCAAGCGCAAAGCTTGCGGAGTACCGATGGCTGTATATTTCAAAATTAGATTCAGGGCATCTTCAGAAGTTTTCATTTGCGCCAAACCGGCAATAGCACCCGATCGCACAACCTCATTCCAGCCCTGACGCTCTTTCAAAACCAATTTTAACTCTTTGAGTACCTGTTCGTCCGTCGGTTTTTCGTCGGGATTCGCCCCTGCGATCGAGCCCATAGCACTAGCTGCGGCCGCTTCTACATAATAGCTGTCGTCGCCTTTTTCGACGATCGACCTCAGCGCCTTATAAGTTTCGTGAGTCTTGATTTGGCCCAGCGCATTCACCACAGCGCGGCGAACCCTAGCATCTTTATCTTTCAAACCACTTGCTAAACCTTCAAAAGCTTGGTCTAGTTTAATTTCAACTAACTGAGTAGCTACTTCAGCCCGCACCCCCCAAAACCGATCTTTTTTGAGAACTTCTGACAGCGCTTTCACAGCTTCCAGTCCTCCCTTTTTCGCCAAAGCTTTAGCTGCATAAATCCGGGAAACCGGGTCAGGGTCAAACTGCAACTGAGCTTTTAATTCGGCAACTCCATACTCTAAAACAACGGTTTTTAAGTATTTATTTCCGACATCAAAACTAATAAAAGCAGGCTTCTCTTCTAGGGGGAAATAGAAACTTTGCTCGCGTTCGTGCACTCGAACAGTGAAAGTTTTTATATTAGCAGCACTTCCCTCGTCTGCATCTTTTTCCGGCTTATAACCGAAGCCGATCGGAATTTTTAGGTCGAAGACATCTTTGCTATTACCGTTGTCCTTTTTGCTATCTTTGATCTGAGTTTGTGTGACAGTCACTTTGGCTAATTTGCTGTCGCCGTCCCAGGAATAAGCAACTTTGTAATCTGGATGACCGCCGCGATAAACGTACTGATCGAACAAAAACATTAGATTGCGGCCTGTCGCCTTTTCGATCGCCCTTAGCAAATCGATCGTTTCTACAGTTTTGTGAGCGTTATCCCGCACAAAAGTGTGAATTGCTTTGTAAAATAGTTCGTCGCCTAACTCGGCGCGAATCATGTGATACACGCAAGCGCCTTTTTCGTACAAATGGCGATCGTACAATTCGATCGCTTCGCGGTAAACGTGAGTGACAATCGGGCGGCGGTAACGAAAACTGTCTTCAGCTAAATAATTGCGGGCTTCACCTAACATATAATAAGCCGCATCTTCTTTGCCGTATTCTTTGTCAGTCCACAGCACCTCACAATAGGAAGCCATACCTTCCTTGATCCAAGCATGAGACCAGTGTTTAATTACTACTAAATCGCCGAACCATTGGTGAGCTAATTCGTGAGCAACTAAGCTTTCTGTACCGCGATTGTCGAGGCTAGCGCGTTCGTCTAGCAAGCACCTATCTGTTAGCAAAGTTGTCGAAGTATTTTCCATACCGCCGAAGATGAAATCATCGACGCAGACTTGAGCATATTTAGGAAAAGGGTAAGGATAGCCAAATGCTTTAGAGAAAAACTCAATCATTTGGGGCGTTTTGCCCATGCTACGCTTACCGTCGGCTTCGCGGCCTTTTTCGACGTAATAATTAACTGGTTTGCCGTTCCATTCGTCTTTAATTTCGGCAAAATCTCCGACAGCTAAGGTCATTAAATAAGTTGGGTGGATCTGGGTTTGCGACCAGTGATAAATCTTATCGTCGCCCTCATTTTTTGTGCTAATTAATTCGCCGTTAGATATTGCAAAAAGTTGTTTCGGAACTTGTACTCTAATTTCGGAAGTTGCGAGTTGTCCGGGATAGTCGAAACAGGGAAACCAGAAGCGGGAATCTTCGTCTTCGCCTTGAGTCCAAACTTGTGTTGGTTTGTCGGGATAGTGTTTGTCTGACCCGACAAAATAGAGACCCCGCTGGGGTTTTTCGACCGAGTATTCGATCGCGATTGTAATTGGTTCGTATGCTTTTGTTGCTTCGTGCAGTTGAATTTGCAGCACTTCGCCGTCGCTGTCGAAATTTTGTTCGGTTTCGCCAATTTTGACTGATTTAATGTTCAGGTTTACAGCGTCTAAGGTTAATTTGTCAATACCGCTGCGGACTGGATTGATGCGGATGCTGCAAGTGCCGCGAAAACTTTGTTTGGGAATATCCAGCACTAAATCGAGGAAAATATGCTCTACTTGTCCGGGGCGATCGGGGTTGTAGTGGGGTCTGGCACCGGGCATCTCGAAGGATTTGTGACCGTTTTCAGAATCAAAGTAAGTGTGTGACATTATGATGGCAGAGTTGTGTGTCGATCGGCGATCGCAGGCAGCAGCGAGGAAAGCTAAACTGCCAGCTTATTCTAGAGTAGCGCGTCCCGCTGCTGTTGTCTCTAATCTTATTAAAAACTTGGCTGATAATTGCCTGGATCGAAAATATGAATTGTTTGCTACAATATCAGCAAGGCTAATATCTGCAATCATCAGCCTGAAATTGAAATTGAGAGGGCAATCAGCATGACAGCTACAGTATCAGTTCCCAGTGCGATCGCATCTTTGCTGGGCGACGAAGCCGAAGACTTGCTCACCCATCAAGCAAAAGTTTCTAAAGATTTGTTGCACCTGCCAGGCCCGGATTGGGTCGATCGCATTTTCGCTCAAACCGATCGATCTCCTCAAGTCTTGCGATCGCTCCAGCAACTTTATTCTAGCGGACGCTTGGCGAATACCGGCTATTTATCCATCCTACCAGTAGACCAAGGAATCGAACACTCAGCAGCCGCTTCTTTTGCACCAAATCCCATTTATTTTGACAGCGAAAACATCATCAGACTAGCAATTTCTGCAGGCTGCAACGCTGTCGCCACCACCCTAGGAGTGTTGGGCAGCGTATCTCGTAAATACGCCCACAAAATTCCTTTCATTCTCAAACTAAATCACAACGAACTACTGACTTATCCCAATCAAGCCGACCAAATAATGTTTGCTTCCGTCGAACAAGCTTGGAATTTAGGAGCAGTTGCAGTCGGAGCAACAATTTATTTTGGTTCCCCAGAATCGACGCGACAAATCCAAGAAGTCAGTCAAGCTTTTGCCCAAGCTCACGAATACGGAATGGCAACAATTCTGTGGTGCTACCTCCGCAACGATATCTTCAAACAAGACAAAGATTATCACTTAGCAGCGGATTTAACAGCTCAAGCAAATCACCTAGGAGTGACAATTCAAGCTGACATCATCAAGCAAAAATTGCCCGAATGCAACAACGGCTACGCAGCAGTTGCTAAAGCTAGCGGCCACAGTTACGGCAAAACCGACAAGCGCGTTTATTCCGATTTGACAACGGATCACCCGATCGATCTAACACGCTATCAAGTGCTCAACTGTTATGCGGGAAGAATGGGTTTAATCAACTCCGGCGGTGCTTCGGGAAAAAACGATTTTGCCGAAGCCATTCGCACCGCAGTAATCAACAAACGCGCTGGCGGCTGCGGCTTAATTTCCGGCCGCAAAACTTTTCAGCGTCCCTTTGAAGAAGGCGTAAAATTGTTCCACGCCATTCAAGACGTTTATTTGTCGTCCGAAATTGCGATCGCCTAAACATTCACAGCCTATTAAAATTAGGGTGTGCAGCGCACCCGATGCTATCCGGTTCGTAGTGCAGACCCTTTTTGTTGCGATCGTAGATCGAACACGATAGGATATCAAATTCGGTAGCATCGGAATAATTCAGATATATATTCTCGGACTCTGTGTACTCTGTGTTCTCTGCGGTTAAATCATTCCGATGCAACCGAACACGATATAACAGATAATTTATATAGGATTAATAACCGTAGCAACAATTTGTCAAGATGGTATTAAAATACCCCACAGCCTTGTTTAAAACCAAATCATATCTTCATCAAGCCCCTACAATGCACCGATTTTGTTAAAATAACTTATACTAAATTTACCCAAAAAAATCTAAACTTTGCGATTACTAAGTTGTAAATTGTCAATTTTTATTAAATTGCTCGGATCTTAGAGATTTTGTAAGTATAAAATAGAAGGCATAAATTTTTATTTGTGATTCCCTCTACCTTCTAACTCGCTACCAAAATAATAGCATATCTAAAATACAATGCAACTCTAGGTCAACTCTCAACCACAAGCTTAATCATTAATTCTCAATTCTTCCAACTAAAATCCTATAACCCTAACTGTATCTCTTCAAAAATGAATTTTTGTAATAATGGATTATACCCCCTTTAGCCTCACATTTGTCGATCGCGCCCCCTTATGAGTAATAATCCCGGCAAATTCGGCCTCCGTGCCACCCTCGTCGTTCCTTTCGTAATACAAATTTTTGTAGCGGTTGGGCTAGTGGGCTATCTATCCTTCCGCAACGGACAAAAAGCGGTCAACAATGTTGCCAGCCAGTTGCGGCGTGAAGTGGTAGCCCGCGTCCAACTTCACCTAACAAGCTACTTAGCTAAACCTCATTTAATTGAGCAAATTCACATCAATACAATTCGGCAAAAGTTACTCGACCCCACCAATTTTAAGCAAATAGAAGGCTATTTTTGGCAGCAAAGCCAATCCCTTAATCCTAATATTGGAACCATCGCCTTTGCCAATCCAAAAGGAGAATTTGTAGGCGCTAATAAACCAGAAGGCTACACAGTAATAGCGAACGAAACAACTGGTAACGCCATCCGCAGATATGCAGTTGACAATCAAGGCAATCGCATCAAATTAATTCGAGAAAAACCCAATTATGATGCTCGAACTCGCGATTGGTATAAAGCTGCTGTCCGGGCCGGCGGCCCAACTTGGAGCGCCATAGATACTTCCGCTTTAGGTGACAGGCTAGACCTTTCAGCAGTCTACCCCTTCTACAACAGTACAGGAACACTTCAGGGCGTTTTTCTGACCGATATTTCCCTCGGACAAATTAGCGACTTCCTGCACAGTTTCACTGTTGGCAAATCAGGGAAAATTTTCATCGTCGAACGCAGCGGACTTTTAGTTGCTAGCTCCACAATCAACAAACCTTTTACAGTTGCTGCCAGCGGTAAAACCGAGCGTCTTCACGCCGAAAAAATTAGCGACCATTTAACCCGAAAAACAACTCAATATTTATTCGAGCAATTTGGAAATTTAAATAAAATAAATACCCCTCAGCAGATGGAATTTCTGCTCGACGGCGAGAAACATTTTCTGCAAGCTGCCCCTTTTCGAGATGAATTAGGTATTTTAGATTGGTTAGTTATCGTAGTTGTCCCCGAATCAGACTTTACAGCAGAAATTGATGCCAATAACCAAACTACGATCCTGCTATGTATTGTAACTTTAATTGTGGCAATTATTATCGGTATTTTCACCGCTGCCTGGATTGCGAAACCACTGCTTAAACTTTCTCAAGCATCCGCAGAAATTGCCACGGGAAACTTAGAGCAGCACGTCCCGCTCAGCAGGATAGTTGAAATCGGACAACTAGCACATTCATTCAACAGCATGGCAAGACAACTTCAAGAATCTTTTGCCGCCCTAGCAAAGCAAAATGAAGACTTAAAAGACCTTGATCAACTCAAAAATGAATTCCTTGCCAACACATCTCACGAACTCCGCACACCCCTCAACGGCATCATTGGCATCGCTGAATCCCTGATTGACGGAGCAACCGGAGAACTTCCCCAAAGAACTCAAGCTAACCTCACTTTAATTGTCTCCAGCGGTAGGCGTTTGTCTAATTTAGTCAACGATATTCTTGACTTCTCTAAATTGAGGCACAAAAATTTGGAACTGCAACTCAAACCCGTAGACTTACGAGCAGTAACCAATGTAATTTTGACCATGAGTAAACCCCTAGCTGCGGCTAAAAAATTGCAATTAATCAACTCGATTCCTGCGGAATTTCCCTCCGCCTTAGCCGATGAAGAGCGCCTGCAACAGATTTTGCACAACCTTGTGGGTAATGCGATTAAATTCACTTTGTCAGG
This sequence comes from Microcoleus sp. S1D4, assembly GCF_036700765.1. NCBI lineage: Bacteria > Bacillati > Cyanobacteriota > Cyanophyceae > Oscillatoriales > Microcoleaceae > Microcoleus > Microcoleus sp. S1D4. The sequence continues at coordinate 195,832 of NZ_JAUBPP010000006.1, read as the reverse complement.
AACGGTAACAGTGTCAGCAAAAGTGGTTATCGAGCCTCAGCTATCGGCAGTAAATTTCCCAAAATCACAAACTACAAACTCTCTCTTGGCTGTGACAATTTCTGATACCGGAATTGGCATTGCCGAAAGTCAATTTGAGAGAATTTTTGAATCTTTTGAACAAGCAGAAGGAGCTAGCACCAGAGAATATGGCGGTACAGGATTGGGTTTAGCTGTCACCAAAAAATTGGTTGAATTGCATGGCGGTAAAATTCTGGTTGAGTCTCAACTAGGGGAAGGTTCGCAATTTACATTTACCTTGCCTATTTCCACTGTCGAAACTGAATCCAAGCCGTCTGCTGAGCTTCAAAAAAATCAGATTTACGAGTTAGCAATCCCAATAGTGGTCGAAGAGTTACCGCTGACAATAAATCATGAAAAACAGTTCAAAGTTTTGATTGTTGATGACGAACCCATTAACCGTCAGGTACTCATCAATAACCTTTCCCTGTACAATTACGCCATTACAGAAGCTAGTAACGGACAAGAGGCATTGGCCGTAATGGAAGGCGGTTTTATTCCTGACTTGATTTTGCTAGACTTGATGATGCCGCACATGAACGGTTATGAAGTTTGTCAAAAAATCCGCGAGCAGTTTCCAGCTTATGAACTTCCGATTGTGATGCTGACTGCAAAAAATCAAGTGGCAGATATTGTGGAGGGATTTGAATCGGGAGCTAATGATTATTTATCGAAGCCGATTCAAAAACAAGAAATGCTTTCCCGCATCAGAACGCATATTTCTCTGGCAAAAATAACTTCAGCTTACGGGCGTTTTGTGCCGCGCAATTTTCTCAAATTTTTAGGAAAGGAAAGTATTATTGATGTTCAAATTGGCGACCAAGTACAGCAAGAAATGACGGTAATGTTTTCTGACATTCGCTCATTTACAACTCTGTCAGAAGCGATGACACCTCAAGAAAATTTTCAATTTATTAATTCTTATCTCAGTCAAGTCAGCCCAGTTATTCGGCAGTACCGAGGCTTTATTGATAAATATATTGGCGATGCGATTATGGCGCTGTTTCCTGAGTCAGCTAATGATGCTGTGCAAGCTGCAATTGCGATGCAGAAACAAGTAGCACTGTACAACGAACAGCGGCAACTGGGAGGTGAGGTTCCGATTTTTATAGGTATTGGCTTGCATACAGGCAATTTAATGCTGGGAACCGTTGGCGAATCAGAACGCATGGATACGACGGTGATTGCTGATGCTGTTAATTTGGCCTCTCGTTTGGAAGGCTTAACGAAGCTGTACGGAGTGGGAATTTTGATTAGCGAACATACTCTATCTCGGCTGGAAGGTTTACCAAATTTTAAGTCCCGTTTTCTCGATAGAGTGAGGGTGAAAGGGAAAACTGAATCGGTTGCTGTTTATGAAGTTTATGATGAAGAACTCGGATTGTCTAACCAGTTAAAGACTCAGACTCAGGCAATTTTTGAGGAAGGAATCAGGGCTTACAGTTGTCAAGATTTTGCCCTAGCTCAATCAATATTTGAAGAGATATTAGTTATAAACTATGAGGATAGGGCTGCTCTACTTTACGTAAAACGCTGTCAGCAATATCAACAATATGAAGTGCCGGAAGGATGGGAAGGTGTGGCAGATTTAGATTTTAAGTAATTGCAGTTCCAAAAATGTAATGGAAATGTGAATAAGTCTTGCTACAATGATTAATGTTAGACAAATTTCATAAAGTAGCGCTAGATATTAGCCCCCGCGAGTTCGGCAGGGCTAAGACTTCATCAATAGCACATCTTTACAAAAATGGTATTAGACAAATAATTTTTTATTTGCCTAGCTCCCCGCCGGATGCAGTCGGCCCGTTTTCCTACATAAGATCGACTCTAATTTCTATATAGCCTTTCTGTGCTCTCATAGGAGGTACTATGTGGCATAGGCCAAACCGGGCATAGGGCATACCTCACAATGCTTGATAACCGCTATATTGATCCGATTACTATCAAGCAAATAATAGTTTAGCAGATTTTGCACTTGACAGCGGAGTAGGGCGAAAAATGCCGATGGGAATGGGAATGATGCGCCAGTTGCCTAATTTTTAATTATGCACTTTTCGGCTTAATTTCACTAACTATTTCGTAAATATCTGTGTCGGGAATTTTGGCGAACAAAGGAGTCATCTGCTTCAATATTTCCTGATATGCTTCGCTTTGATTGGCGGTCATCTCTTCTACACTTTCCCAAAAAATGATGGCAATACCTTTGTCTGTATTGGGCAATTGCAGCAGGTACGCTCCCTTAAAACCTGTAGCATATGTGGCAACGGCTTTTTCAAAAAGTTCTTCTGCTTCTTTGAATTTTCCTGGTTTAAATTCGCCAAGGGCAACGTAGGCAAACTGATGTCGGAGAAAGTCTAAAAATTCTGACATATCCTGTTCCTGAATAAATCGCTATACACCAGGTTATATTTTACCCGATCGCCCGAAATTTGTGAATAAGCTGGTGCGCGTCTAGTTTTAACAAATATGTTTCTGGAAACAAGGAGTGGGGCGTTGCTTTGAGCGGTGCCCTAAAAATTTAATCTAAATACCGCAACAGGTTAGTGATTTTTGGAGTGGCGCGCTCATCCCAGCGGCGAATTGATGAGATACTGCACCTAGCTGCGATCGCGCTTTACCCGAAAAAAGCGGTTTTTTGCAATAACCCTATTGAATTTACAAAATTTACCTGCAAAGATTATCAGGTATCAAGACAAATAAAGTAGAGAGGCAACTAAAATAAATGCCAAAAATATTAGTAATTGAAGACAATAACTTTATCCGAGCAACCGTTATAGAACTCTTGCAATTGCACGGTTTTGAAGCTATAGGCGCAGAAAACGGACAAGTCGGTATCCAGTTAGCGATCGCCCAAATTCCCGATTTAATCTTGTCTGATGTGATGATGCCGGAACTCAACGGTTTGGAAGTTTTCGCGATTTTGCGATCGCACCCTGCAACCGCCAGCATTCCGTTTATTTTTATGACGGGTTCAGAAATAGAAAAAGCGATCGAACTCAAAGCCGACGGCTATCTCAAGAAACCTTGCAGCGCCACAGAAATGTTCCGAGCGATCGCAACTCAACTAGAAAAACCGAAAATTACCAACCCAAAACATCAAAAAGTACAGGACAATTCTGGTAAAGAAAATCTCAGCTTGGGCACCCGGAATCAAAAATATCGGCTGGAGATGGCGTCGCTTTGCTCTCAATGACAGGCACTGTAACGTTCTTGATACATAAGTTGAGGGAATTTCAAATTGGTTCCAGCCAGAGGTGACTTAGACTGGGTATGTTGAATTTGGTACAAAAGTCATGAACCCACAATCTAAAGGCCGCCTAGTTTGGAATCACTCTACCCACCTTCCCGGTTTGATACCAATTTTAGAGCGCCTCACCCTAAAAATAGGCATTCAAACTGTTACGCCAGGGGTCATCAACAAAGTTAAAGGACACATCCCCCGCATGACATTAAGAGTGTCAGTACCCATCCGGGGGGGATTTAAAATCATTGCCAGACAGGGCAAAACCGTACAAGAAGTCTTTATATTAACCACTCTCAGTCAAGGGGACTTGGAAGAGACGATCGCCCAAACCCTAGCCAGGTGACAATTTTTTCTTAGCAAGCACTGCGCGAGCTCTAACTGCTAAAGTTTCATCGCTTTGGGCAATTTCCTCAAGTTGGGCCAAAACTTCCGTTAACCAATCCGGTTGAACAGTCGCAGCAACCGCCAAAGCTTGCAAAGCCCCCGCTGCTGCGTAGCGAACCACCCATTCCGGGTCTCGGGACGCTTGCAGCAGGGTTTTTACTGCGCGAATTTGAGCATCTAAAACTTGTTCTGCGGGCATAAGTTCCCAGCAAATCGTCCCCAAACCCCTAGCCGCCGCCCGCCGCACGCTCAAAGCAAAGTCATTCGCCGCAGCATCGAGCAAAATCTCCAAACCCCTGGGATCGCCAATTCCCGCCAAAGCTCGAACAGCCCAAGCCCTCGCTCCGTAATTGTAGCCGTCAAGCTGTTCTAGAAGCGGGAGTACGGCGGGTTCTCCGAGTTGAATCAGCCCGTCAACGGCGGCAACTGCGGCGCCGGGGTTGTTGTAGCCGAGGACTGTAATTAAGGTAGGAATTGCTTCTTTGGAAGGAGCCTCCGCCAGTGCTTTGACTGCGTTTAACAAGCCTTCGGAAGAATCTGCTTGTTCGACTGCGCGAATTAGTTCTAATGCCATTGATTTATATAATTTACAACAGTTTACACAAAATTTTAGAGTGGAGATTTTTGATTTTAAGAATATAGGGCTGATCCACGGATGGCCAGAAACCGGGTTTTTTGCGAAAATTCTTCGCTGTAATCCGCAGATTATGTAAAAAACCCGGTTTCTTTGGTCTTGATGTGTAAGTCCTGGAATATTGCAGATACACTCAAAAACTCTTAAAGTCGCGCTATCATCTCGGTGCGAGAGCCAACGCTGCTGCTGGACTGCTTCAAGGATACCGCGCTGCTTGCCATTGGGCATTTCGCGACCAGCTAGCAATGCTGTTGAAGTTGGAACCGAAAGAGTTGTTGTCGATCGCGATCGGATTACAGGAAGCGGCGTAACTGCTGGCATCGATTTTGGATTGGTGCTTGCCGGCAAGCTCTGCGGCGAGGAAACGGCCAAAATGATTCAGTTACTTTTAGAATACAATCCCACGCCACCTTTTAATGCTGGTTCCCCCGAAAGTGCTGGAGATATTTTAGTTGAGCAAGTGAAGAAATTTGGGGAACAGCTAATATGTGCCTCCCTAGAAGTTACTAAGAAAACAGCGCTCGGATTGGGTATTAACAATTAAGTTAATAGTTACCGGGGTTATTTACAAAAGACTATCCATTAAGTTCATAACTTGGATAGCTTCATCTGACAAAGATAGTGATTCTTGTTGATTGAGGTGATGTTCCAAAACTCCTTTGAGGGCAATCAATTTCATACTATTTTCTGCTAAAGTTTCAGCAATAGCTGGCGCTGAGGGCAAATAGCCGATCGCCCCCAAGTCCATCAAAGCCGATCGCCGCAACTGCAAATTATCCCCATTCAAAGCCCTTACCAAGCGATCTCCGTAAATGCGATCGCCAGTCAACTGATACATCGCCCGCGCCGCAGCGTACTGCACCCGCTCCACAGAATGCTCTAAAAAAGGTGCAATTAGGGGTATAGCTTCTGTCGCTCGCAGCGTGCCCAAAGCTTCAATTACCGAGTCGTAAGGCTGCACCAAGTGCGATTTACCAGCCACTCGCACGGCCCTGGCCACGCCCCCATCTAAGAGTTTCATCAGCGACGGAATGGAATCGATATCGCCCAGCATTTCTAGAGCTTGAGCCGCCGCTTCCCGCACGTAATAATCCGCACATTCCAAACACCGAATCAGCGCCGGTAAGGCTTGTTTGTCGCCCAATTTACCCAGCGCCCGCGCCGCATTTCGCAATAGGGAATAATCGCCAATTTTTGTTTGTTCTGATTCTTCCTGCAAAGCATCAATAAGAGCTGCGATCGCCGCCGGTTCTTTGACTCGAAATCTGCCAACCCACCAAGCAGCGTAATACCGGAGACTGTAGTCTTGGGAGTGCAAATTTGCGATCGCCTGTTCTACTGTTAAAGACTCGCCGTCAGCTACGCCCGCCGGTGAGTCGGATTCGTCATAATTCATAATCGTTAGTTATTAAGAAAACTCGGGGATGATTTCAAAAGACTGTTGGCGAATTACAAAAAAAAGGTAAAACCCAACATTTCACAATCAGGGCAAAAGAACTATAGCAGTTCGTTCATCCGTTGTGTAATTCTTGTAGGGGAAACCCCCATGCGCGGCGATCGCGATCGCGTTACCCAAGGGTAGCTATCCCCTAGGGAATCGTCCTCTTGATGCTGGGGGTAGACAATCTTGGCACTACCCCTACACATACACAAATCCAGCAATTCTTGCTCGATCAAGCATTAGCTGATAAAAAAGGAATGCTTTCTGCTAAGTTGTCCTTAACTTCAATTCCCTGTTTTCTCGCCCAGAACTGGCTCAAAAAGTGAATTTGCCGCAAGCCTACAATTAAATTTAAACCAGGGACAAAAATCCACCAAACTGTTAAGGGTTCTTTGATTCCTTCTTGGCGGTAAAGTTCGTTAACTGTCTTGTAAAGTTTGAACTGCACGATGTAAATCCAAGCAATTCCTACGAAGGAAAACCAACCAAACCATCCGGGAACGTCGGGGTCAAAAATTCGCAAAGCTTGGGGAACGGCTACTCCTAAAACAAAGGGCAGCAAGCAAAGAGTCCCCGACCAACCAGTGCCGTTATAGCGGCGCAATTCTTCTTGGATAATCCATTTATACCAGCCGTAATATAGCAGCAAACTGACTGCAGAAAGCAAAATCACTCGCCACAAGGAGCGGGGTTTTCCTAAAGGTTTGTCGGACATCTTTTGAGGTAAAATATGAATTGCTTTATTGATTGTATTAACATTTGTTAATTATTGCAAAATTGCTTCTCGGATCGATCGCGCGGTTGCAGGGGCCAGCAGAACACCGTTGCGGTAGTGGCCGCTGGCGATCAGAACGCGGCTGTTACCCGGAAGCGTCTCGATAATTGGGGCCGGTCGTTTTTCCGGGCGCGGGCGCAATCCCGACCATTTTCTGAGGATTTCAGCTTCGGCTAAGGCGGGACAAAGTGATATCGCCCTCGCCATCACTTTTTCCAACATATCAGCATTCGCCTGAATTTCCCCGCCGTTTTCGGGAAATTCCACCGTCGCGCCTATCCAAAATTCTTGATTTGCCAAAGGTACAATGTGAACGTCGTCGCAAGTAATTACGGGCCGAAAATCTGGGTTTCCTAACGGATTTTTTAACCGCAAATGCAGCGCTTGTCCCAACACCGGGCGAATGTCAATTAATTGATTTAAGGATGCAGTGACTGTCGCAGAACCTAAGCCAGCGGATATAATTAGTCGATCGAACTCGCCACTAGCAGCAATCGCGGCCCCTTCAACTTCCACTCCAAACTCAAAAATTACGCCATTGCGTTCAGCAGCATCCACCAAAGCCAAAGTTAGCGCCGTCGGATCGACTTGCCGGTCTTGCGGCGAATAAATCCCAGCAATTATGTTATTGTTGACAGATAAGTGAGGATTGCGATCGCGCACTTGTTGCACATCCCAAAGTTCTAATTTCCAACCTTGAGATTCGCGAATTGCTGCTAGTTTTTCCCATTTACTTAAATCCTCTCCCTCCTCACAAAGCATCAAAATTCCCTGTTTGTTAAACGGAATTTTTCGCCCCGTAACTGCTTCTAATTCAGGAATTAAAGTTTCGTAGCGCTGAAGGCTGCTTTCCCTCAACTGCCAATTTCTACCCTTAGTTTTGTGACTGATAACTCCCATCAAAACGCCGAGGGCCGCACCTGTAGAACCCAGTGCCGGCGGTTGTTTGTCGAATACTGTGACTTTGAGTTCGGGGAATTTACTTAGTTCAAAGGCGATCGATGCCCCGATAATACCGCAACCAATAATTGCAACGCGAACCATTCAATTTTAGATTTTAGATTTTAGATTTTAGATTTTAGATTTTAGACTTGAGAATTTATATAATTTTTTCGTAGGGCGCGCACCGCACACCCTACAATAACTGCACGCACCATCTCGGTGTGCAGCGCGCACCTAAAAACTCAAGTAATTAGTCTTGAGGAATTAGCTGCAAGAAATTCTCGAAATGATTCACCGCTGTTTGATAACTAGCGATAACTTTCGCATTGTCATTCGCTTTAGCAGCGCTGTCAATGTTTACCAAATCAGCAAACAAACTCTTTGTCAAATCAACAGCTTGTTGTTGAGATTTGGGTAACAAAGTGGCTGAGACGGCTCTCATGGTGTTACGCAAGTCGCCTAGAGGCCCGTGAATGTAAGTTATGGTATCAATCCAATTTCTGTTTTGAATTAGGTTCCCTAGGTTATCCATGCGCGATCGGAATTCTGTCAGGGTAGGAGCATAGCGCTGAATTTGCTGGATCTGGGCTGCTGTGTAAGTCGTCGGAACTTTGGCTTCGACACTGCTGCAACTAACCAGAAATGCCATCATAAACGCCATCATCAAGGCAAAAAATGAACGGGGACGAGTCATATCGATTTTTGATTTTTGATTTGTGATTTCTCGTTGCCGGCGGGCACGGGGACACCGACCCTAGGCACCGAGAGTTAGGTACAAAATATTATTTTACCTCCTGACGTCGCAGAAAAGTTATCAGAGCTTCGCCAACTTTTTCCGACCAATGTTCTTGGGGATAATGCCCCGCTTGTTCTAGTGTGACTAACTCGGCATTTTTCATGGAACTGACTAATTTTTGAGCGGGTTCAACACTCAACCAAGGATCGGTCAAACCCCACACAAATAAAGTTGGGCGCGTCCATCCTTGCAAGCCGGATTCAATTTCTGCCATTGACTGCGGTAATTGAATGTTGCGGACTGTATTCATTAGCGATCGCCCCGCATCCGAACTCTTCAAAAACGGGCGGCGGTAAACATCTAAATCGCTGTCTGATATGATTTTGCGACAACCGCCTTCGAGGGTTCTGTCTACCAAAAGCGGGTCTTGCGTCATCATGTCGCCAATAAAAGGCAGTCCCAACTGCTGCATTTTCCAAGGCAATTTGATATCGGCGGAAACTGGTGTATTTACGATCGCTAAACGTTCTATTTTATCTGGATTTTGCAAAGCGTATTGAATGCCCGCCGAAGCTAAAAATCCTTGGACTACGAGGGAAAATCGGTCTATTTCTAAAGTTTGAATAAAGCCAGCCAGGGCGGTTACAAAAGCATCTGGAGTGTAAGCAAAGTCGCGTTTGTCCGGTTTGGTCGATCGCCCGTAGCCCACCCAGTCCGGCGCTAGCGCTCGAAATCCCCCAGCAGCCAAATCCGGCATGATTGCAGTCCAGGTAAAGCTTTGGGACGGCAAACCGTGCAGCAGCAGCACCGGCGGCTTATCACTTTCGTTAACCGGATTTGTTTCCCGATAAAACCATTTTAGCGGGCCTACTTCAACTGTTTTCTCATCTATTGACATTATTTTACTGATTATTTATCAAAGAATAAGGCGGGTATTCCCCGCCCTACTTACCTAATAGTTGGGTGTGTACAAAGCACATCTAAATCAATTGTGTAATTCTTGTAGGGAGTCTTGGCCCCGTGGTTGCCCTCCTGGCGTTGGAGGTAGGCACGGGGACAGTACCCTACATATTTGTACAAATGATTTAGACGCGCTCTAGAGTACCTTACCCAAATAATTAAAGTCCCGCTTAGAAATTCATTTCAGCAGCTTGAACTTTTTCGACCTGTTTCTTCTTGAGAACCAGCATGATTTGAGCCAGCATGGTTATAGCCACAAAAGCCATCAATCCTTTAACTCGACCTGCACTTTGCAGCACAATTTCCACATCTTTTTGACCGAAGCCGCCCACATTAGGATTGTTCGTCAAAAGTTCGCCGGCTGCCACTGTTTGTCCTTCGGTAACAATCAGTTCTGGGCCAGCAGGAATTGTATCAACAACCGCTGCACCTTCTGCTGGTTGGATTGTCACTTCATAACCACCATCTTCAGGTGTGGTGATTTTAGAAATACTGCCAGCTACCGAAGCATTATAAACAGTATTGTTGCTCTTAGCGCCTGTAGGATAAACCTGACCGCGACCGCGGTTGCCGCCGACATAAATTAGGTATTTGCCGTAGTGAACGGACTTGTCAGTTGCGGGATTTGGCGACAAAACTGGGAATACCAATTCTTTGTATTGTTCACCTGGCAGCGGGCCCACTAAAATAATATTTTCTTGGGTTTCGCTGTAAGGTTGGAAGTAAAGATCGCCGACTTTTTCCTTCATTTCTTCGGGAATTCTGTCAGCGGGAGCAATCTTGAAACCTTCGGGCAACATCACAACTGCGCCTACGTTCAAGCCGCCTTTGCTGCCGTCACCGACAACTTGCTGCACGTTAGCATCGTAGGGAATTTTGACAATAGCTTCAAAAACTGTGTCAGGCAAAACAGATTGCGGTACTTCAACTTCTGTCGGTTTTGCACCTAGGTGACAGTTAGCGCAAACAATGCGACCGGTGGCTTCACGGGGAGTAGCGGGTGCTGTTTGCTGGGCCCAGAAAGGATAAGCAAATGCTGCTTGAGGAAGTGCGATGTCGCTGGTGAGAAAAAATCCGGCGGCGACGATCGCAATTAAAGCAGTTTTGGCGATCGTCTCGACACTGCGGCGAACTATCGCAGATAAATTAGTTTGTGGCATTAGAGTATTCAATCTCAAAGGTCAGACAATGCGTGAATTTTAGATTTTGAATTTTGAATTTTGGATTTGGGATTATTAGACTGTTTTAGGGATGAAATTATCTTTGATTTTCACCGCTGACCCCAATCTAAAATCTAAAATCTAAAATCCAAAATTGTTTAAGACCACCAAGGTTCTTCGCCGGTGCGGAAATCAGTTTCTTTCCAAGTGGTAAAAGCAATCTTGTCATCTGCGACAGTGGCGTGGGCCAGGGCCAGAGACAAAGGCGCGGGGCCGCGTACCACTTTGCCCTCACTGTTGTATTGAGAACCGTGGCAAGGACAGATAAACTTGTTTTCGCTAACATTCCAAGGCACGACGCAACCCAAGTGAGTGCAGACTGCATTGATGCCGTAATCGGCCAGAGATAAGTCTTCTTCCACCACCAGATAAGTGGGGTCGCCTTTGAGGCCTTGGGCCAAGGTACGATCGCCCGCTGGGTGGGAAGCCAAATATTCGCTAACGATGATGTCGTTACCCAAGGCGTCTTTAGCCGTGACACCGCCACCGGCAGCCCCACTCGACGGAGGAACAAAATATTGGACAACGGGATAGAGTGCGCCCAGTGCCACACCTGTGACTGTACCGAACGTCAACAAATTCATAAATTGGCGACGCCCCATATCGGGGACATCGGGATTTCCAGCAGAAGATTGAGCCATGACCTGCCTTTACGGTTTTAAGTTACGTTTGTTTGTTAGGGAATTTGTACGTGCAGATAACTGGCGTAGTCGCAGCCAATCTGCTCGCACCAACTTCAGGCAGCGAAAATTCCTTTGAATAATGCGCCTTCCAGCCTTTATTAGAGTATTATTACATTTTTTGAACTTTGTCTTTTATTGTTTAAGAGATTCACTCAGGAGCAACCATGACGGGCAAGGATTTACACCAGCTACTCCTAGAAAAATGGGGAAAGTCTTACGATATCAGATTGCGGCGGACGCGGGGCAAGATTTTTGTGCAGGTGATGTGGAAATATTTGGAACAAGCGTCTTTTCCGATGACGGAGGCTGATTATTTCGAGCATTTGGACGCGGTGGCGAATTACCTCAACGGCTGGGGCAGCACGGCACAGGTGAGAGAATACATTGTGACTACTCGCGATCGCCCGCGCTTGGGCAAAGCTGTCAGCATCCCCCTGGATTTGGGCGAAAGAGCCTCGGAGTGGTTGCTTGACGAGTTTTGAGTCCGTTGTCCGTTGTCAGTTGACTGTTGTCAGTCATATCAAATCCAGTTACAGGGAGCATTTCATTTTTATTTTTGTCGCAAAGCATTTTTTGGGTAGTGCTGTCTCCGCTCCGAAATATTATACAGTTCGCTCGCGGATCCCACGGCGTTAAAGCAAAACACAGATGCTGCGAGTTAAATCCGAACCATCTTTCAGCGCGATCGCTTCTAGAGCTCGCCAGCCTCGGCTTTTTTGGCGATCCGGGTTTCTAGCCGACCAAAATCATCCGAACCATTTTCTGTCAACACTTTCACATACAATGAACCTCAGATATCTTGTGAAATTTAGGAGAATGTTGTAATGGGTGTTGCAGTTGGAATGGTTGAAGTCTTAGGATTTCCCGCCGCCGTAGAAGTTGCAGACTCAATGGTGAAAGCAGCCCGAGTTACTTTAGTTCGCTATGAAAAGATAACCCGCGCCTACTGGACAATTATAGTTCGAGGAGATATTTCTGAAGTGCAAGCAGCCGTTGCTGCTGGAATTGAATCAGTTAAAAAGGTCGATGGCGGAAAGTTGCTTTCCTATCACATAATTGCTCGTCCCCACGAGAATCTCGATTATATTTTGCCGATCGGCTACACACCTGAAGTCGAACAGTTCCGAATGTAGACAAAGTTTTGACAAAACTTTGGTGTGGAGTTTTAACTTTTAGTAATTATAGAGGCGCGGGCGATCGCATCTCTATATTTTTTTAATGGCGAGTCGATCGCATTTATGAGCGAGAAATATTTTCAGTACAACCCGCCCCCAGCCCAACAAACCAGAAACTTTCGAGCCCTCACCGCCCCAAAAGCTTCACAAAACCAACACCGCCAAAATACAAAGCCAGCACCGCACCTCCCAAAAGACTTTGCGTTAAAGGATCCGTAGAAGGTGTTAACACCGCTCCCAAAATAGCCGCTCCCAACACTACATAGCGCCAGCCCGATAGCATTTGCTTGGACGAAACAATATTCAAAACGCCCAGCAATACTAAAACGATCGGGATTTGAAAAGCTAAGCCGGTGCTGAACATTAACAAGAGCACAAATTTAAAGTATTTGTCGATCGACCACAACTGCTCTACAACATCCGCCCCGTAGCTAACAAAAAAGTTGAGCGCCGCCGGAATCAGAGCAATATAAGCAAATACTAACCCGCCCAAAAATAAGAAACTCGATCCTAAAAACACGGGCCCTAGCAACCGACGTTCTTTGCGAGTCAAGCCGGGGAGTACAAACAGCGCTATCTGGTAAAAAATAAACGGACTTGCAATTAGCAAACCGCTATATCCCGCCACTTCGATAGAAACAAAGAAATATTCGCCGGGAGCTAGTTGCAAAAACTTGACTGGCCCGGCGGGTACTTCTAGCAATTGTACGATCGGTTTAACTGTTAAAAAGCAACCAACTACAGCGACTGCTACGGCAATTAGCGAGTAGAAAAGTCGCTGCCGCAATTCTTCTAAATGGTCGAATAAAGACATTTCAACTTCGTCAGGAAGTTCGTCTAAAAATTCGTTTTCTAGGTTGCGGGAACCCAGAAAACTGTCGGCGATTAGTGCAATGTTATTTTCCGGGATAACTGCTTTGTCTTCTAAGTTACTGACACCCTCGAAATCATCGGCGATGGATGCAATGCTATTTTTAGCTCTAACTTTTTTATCTTCTAAGTTACTGACATCCACTAAATCATCGGCGATGAGTGCAATGC
>NZ_JAUBPP010000006.1:0-182437 GCF_036700765.1 Microcoleus sp. S1D4 | reverse complement strand
TATTTTCCTCGCTAACTGCTTCGTCTTCTAAGTTACTGACAGCCTCTAAATCATCGGCGATGGGTGCAATGCTATTTTCCTCGCTAACTGCTTCGTCTTCTAAGTTACTGACAGCCTCTAAATCATCGGCGATGGGTGCAATGCTATTTCCCCGGCTAACTTGTTCTAGGTTGTTGTCGGAACCTTGTTCGGATGTCTCCAAGTCTGAGGGCACAGTCATAGGTATTATTGATTTTATTTAGGTTTTACGTTTATTAGTCTTGGGTGCAGGTGGTAGCAGAAATCAGTTTCTGGATTAAGGGCGATCGCTCTTTTTACTTTAAGCCCATTGGTTAGCTATAATTTTTTTTAGCCATCAATCACGATCGCAATTTTGCCGATCGCGCGGCCGGTTTCGCTGTAAGCGTGGGCTGCTGCTACTTCTGCTAAGCTGTAAGTGCGATCGACAATCGGCTCAACTTTATCGGATTCTATTAACTCCCGCAAAGCCCCTAAATCGCTGGGGTTGGCATTGGCTAAAATAAATTTAGCTTTTTTGCCCGATATAAACCAGCTCGTTAACATCGGTGCGAGGTTGTCTAAACTCGGCAAAGTCGAGATATAAACTCCCTCTGATTGCAGCACATTTTCGCATTCAGCAAATGTTCTTGTCCCGACAGCATCCAAGATTATATCATATTTTTCGGTCTGTTGAGTAAAGTCAACTTCCGCGTAATCCAGAACAAAATCTGCTCCCAAACTCTTGACAAAATCTCTATTTTTAGCACTGCAAACTCCCGTTACTTCCGCATTCATTGCTTTCGCAACTTGCACGGCAAAAGTGCCGACTCCGCCGGAAGCACCGTTAATCAATACTTTGTTTCCTGCTTGAATTTGACCCAAATCTCGGAGCGATTGCAAAGCTGTTAAACCTGCGATCGGTACTGCTGCTGCTTCTGCATGAGTGATGTTTTTAGGTTTAAAGGCGGCATCGGATTCTGGCACGACAGCGTATTCGGCGCAAGCACCCCCCTTGATTGGATTTAAGAAAGTATAAACTTCATCTCCGGGTTGAAATTTGGTGACTTCCCGGCCGACTTCCACGACAACTCCCGATATGTCAGAACCGACTATTCGAGGAAAGTTATATCCTGTTAATAGTTGCAGGTGTCCTTGCCGGATTTTCCAGTCTACGGGATTGACGCTGCTAGCGCGAACTCGCACTAAGAATTCGTTGGATTTGGCGATCGGTTTTTCCAACTCTCGGTACTGCAATTCCTCGGCTGAACCGTAGCGATCGAACGCAACTGCTTTCATGGCAAATTTTCCGGTTTATTTCCAATAGAATACTCAATCCTTTACAATTACAGCACATTCGATCTAAATGTGACACAGTAAATTGAGCTAGACTTGTAGCAGCGGGCGATCGACTCTTGGAAGCCGACCGACTGGGCGCAGGCGTGAGGCAACGGGCCCGCTGGCGAGCGTGCGATCGACTAGGGATTAAAGTTAATAGGAACAGGGCGGGCGATCCCATAACCCTGAGCATAATCTACTCCAATCTCCCGCAATTTTTCTAAGATAGTCTCGTCTTCGACAAACTCAGCTATAGTTTTAAGATTCATCGCATGGGCAATACGATTAAACCCTTCAACCAGCGCTTGAGAAATCAAATTATGACTAATATTCTTGACAAAAGCGCCATCTATTTTTAGATAATCCACTGGTAAATTTATCAGGTACGCAAAGGAACTCAACCCACTGCCAAAATCATCTAAAGCAAAGCAACAGCCAATCTTTTTGAGTTCGCTCATGAAATATCTGGCTTGCTCAAAGTTGGCGATCGCTGCCGTTTCCGTGATTTCAAAACCAATGGTTTGTGGTGGAACTTGGTAGCGAGAAAATTGTTCGATTAAAAACCTCATAAACTGATTGTTACTAATGCTAGCCCCAGAAAGATTGATCGTATACAAGCCTTGACTAAGAACATCTTTATCCGGCAACTTGTGATAGTTTGAGAAAAATTTCTCGATGACCCAACAATCGATCTCAGTTATCAATCCGTAACGCTCGGCGGCTGGAATAAACTCATTTGGAGATACTATTTTTCCATTTTCGTTCAGCATTCTGATCAAAATCTCATAATGCTCTACTAATGGTTTAGAGGTAATAGAGACAATCTTTTGGTAGTAGAGACAAAAACGATTCGTTTCCAACGCTCGACTGATTTTGGAAACCGCCAGTCTCTCACCACGTTGTCTAATTAGTTCGCCATCATCTAGGCGATAAAGATGAACACAGTTGCGGCCTCTGGCTTTTGCCGCATAACAAGCTGCATCAGCCGCTCCTAGAAGCTCCATCAAATTTTGGCTTGTTTCGTCAATGGCAACAACTCCAATACTGACCCCGACGATCAAGATTTTGCTATCCCAAATAAACCGAAACTGATGCACTAAGTCTTTGAGTTGTTCCGCAATCTTAGCTGCTTGAGAGAGGGGACATTGACTAAGCAAAAGACCAAATTCATCACCTCCCAAGCGCGCCAGCGTGTCATTAGCACGGACTCCCTTTTGAATAAGTGCACTGATTTGGCGCAGTAGCTCATCGCCAGCAAGATGACCTGCGGTATCGTTAACGACTTTGAACTGGTCTAAATCTAAATAACAGAGAGCGTGCTGCTGATTGCTATCTTTAACAGAGGCGATCGCATCAACTAAATGTTGCTCAAATTTTCGACGGTTGATTAACCCCGTCAGGGCATCGTGACTAGCTTCCCAAGAGAGTTGACGGGTGAGATAGCGCGATTCGGTAACATCATGAAAGACGATGACTACCCCAATAATTTGACCTTGGCGGTCTCGAATTGGTGCTGCTGAGTCCTCAACTGCATACTCCGTCCCATCGCGGGCAACGAGAATAGTTTGGTGACCTAAGCTCACAATACGCTCCTCTAATAGAGCTTTGTTTATAGGATTCTCTACTGGCTCTCGCGTTACTTGATCGACAATTAGGAAGACTGTAGACAAAGGAACTCCTTGAACCTCATGAACCTTCCAGCCTGTCAGTCGCTCAGCTATAGGATTTAAATATCTCACATTACCTTGGGCATCCGTAGTAATGACCGCATCGCCAATGGATTGCAGTGTCACTTGAGCCAATTCCTTTTCGGCAAAGAGAGACTCTTCGAGACGTTGCCGTTCTTCAATTTCTCTCAACAGACGTAAATTTTGCTTTTGGAGTCTTTGTTGCAGCCTTCCAATAGTTAGGTGGGTTTCGACACGAGCTAATACTTCTTCAAGTTGAAATGGCTTAGAAATATAATCTACCCCGCCCGCAGCCAGCCCTTGAACCTTATTAAAAGTTTCATTCAGTGCACTCAAAAAAATTATGGGGATGTCTGCGGTGCTAGGGTCAGATTTTAATTGTTTACAAACTTCATAGCCATCAATATCTGGCAATTTAATGTCTAGTAAGATTAACTCCGTCGATGGCAATTGGGCAGCTCTGAGCGCCATTGCCCCTGTTAGAGCACTGCGTACTTTATAACCCTCTGCGCTCAAAGTATCCCTGAGAAGACGCAGGTTATCAGGCAGATCGTCAACAATTAAAATATTGCCTCGGTAGTTTTTAGCTCGATCGCTAACCCGATCGCTAGTTCTATCGATAATCATACAGATTTCCCTAGTTTCTTGCTAGACGACTATAAACATATGCACAAATAGTATAGTTGAATTACTAGCTTATAAAGCTCACTTTACCCAGAAAGAAGTCCTGCGATCCCCGATATATTGGTGTGGCAAGGGGGCGCAGACATACAAAATCTGAAGAGTTCGGTTAGGGGCAGCCCCCCGTGCTTGCCCTTCTTCGCTTCGTCTAACATCAGAAGCAGAGTATTTAAACCTAAGCAGCCGATTTATGAACAAGCGCATTTCTCAAATGGCAAGTCTACTCGTCATTGCGATCGGATGTCTCGTGCTGCTGGGTTGGCAATTTAATATTTCCCTACTCAAAAGTGGTTTTCCCGGTATGACTTCGAGCATGAAAGCAAACACGGCACTTTGCTTTTTGCTGGCTGGAGTGTCTTTGAGATTGTTGCAGTACCAAAGAACCCGACTGTACAATCGCATCGCTCAAGGAATGGCAGGATTCATCATCATCATCGGTTTGCTGACGGTGAGCGAGTATATTTTTGGTTGGAAACTGGGTATTGATCAGTGGCTTTTCCGAGATTTCGTTTCTTCAGCGGCTCCTTATCCGGGAAGAATGGGAGTAAATACCGCCCTAAATTTTGTGCTGATGGGACTAGCACTGTTACTGTTAGGGCAAAATTCCCAACGGGATACTTGGTTGGCTCAGATTTTTAGTAGTGTTGCAGCTTTAATTTCTCTACTAGCTTTATTTACACACTTATTCAATGTCGATATTCTTGAACGGTTGGTCACAATTACGACGACTCAACCCCTAAATACGATCGCCATCTTTTTCATCCTCTATGGAGGAATTTTATTGCTCCGCCCCAACGAAGGATTAATGCAAGTAGTAAGCAGTCGCCTGGTCGGCGGAGTAATGGTTCGGTGGTTGCTGCCTTGGGCGACGACCTTTCCAGTGACACTGAACTGGTTCACTCTTCAGGGACAAAATTTAGGCTGGTATAACGCTAATTTTGGCTATACATTGCGTTCAACTGTTATGGTTGTCACGTTCTCAATTCTCATCTTGGGGACGGCTCGCTTTTTGAACCAGATAGATTATAAGCGCCAACAAGCCGAAGCAGAAATTAAAAAACTTAACGAAAATTTAGAAATTCTTGTGGCTGAACGAACAGATGCTTTACAAAAATCGCAGGCTCGTTTTGCGGGCATTCTAGAAATCGCCAATGATGCAATCATTTCAGTCGATCGCACTCAACGCATTACCCTGTTTAATCAAGGGGCAGAAAAGATATTTGGCTATAAAATTGAGGATATTTTAGGGGAGCCACTGAATTTACTGCTGCCAGAACAGTTTAGAAATGCACACCCGCAGCATATCAAACAATTTGCACAGTCTTCTACCAGAGCGCGAAGGATGGGAGAACGAGGCGAGATTTTGGGTCGTCGTCAAGATGGAACGCAGTTTGCGGCTGAAGCCTCTATTTCTAGGCTGGAAATGGGAGACGAAACGGTATTTACGGTTATTCTGCGCGATATTAGCGATCGCAAACAAATTGAGATGGCTTTACGAAACAGTGAAGAGCAGTTTCGCCATGCGTTTGAAGATGCCTCTATCGGGATGGCGATCGTTTCACTTGATGGGCACTGGATTAAAGTCAATCCTGCCTTATGTCAGATTCTTGGCTACTCCTCAGAAGAGTTGTTAGCATTAAGTTTCCAAGATATCACCCATCCTGACGATTTAGACGCGGATCTTAGTTATGCACATCAGCTATTAGCAGGAACAATTTCAACTTACCAACTGGAAAAACGGTATTTCCATAAACAAGGACATATTATTTGGAGTATTCTTGATGGCTCGCTAGTACAAGATGCACAGAGAAATCCCTTGCATTTTATTGCTCAAGTCCAAGACATTACCGCTCAAAAAGAAGCTCAAAAGACGCTAGAACTTCAAAGCGTTATTATGAATAATATGGCAGGAGGAGTATGTTTGATTAAAGCCTCAGACCTCACGATCGTCTACACCAATCCTACCTTTGACGCTATGTTTGGCTACGCAGAGGGCGAACTCGCAGGTCAACCCCTTGGTGTCTTGAATTATGTCGATACAAAGGTTACACCAGATGTAACCTTTCTAGATATCGTTACTCAAATTCAACAGACCGGCGAAGCGAAATATGAAGTCCAAAATAAAAAGAAAGATGGAACTCTCTTTTGGTGCAGAGTTCATACATCCAAGTTTGAGCATCCTGAATACGGAACTGTATATGTTGCCGTTCAGGAGGACGCAACAGAGCTAAAACTAGCTGAGCAAGCCTTGCAAGCTACCACAAATCGCCTCAACTTTCTTCTAAACTACAGCCCCGTTGTCATTTTTAGCAGTAAACCTGCTGGCGATTATGGCGCAACGTTCATCAGCGAAAATATCAAAGATATATGGGGCTACGAAACCAGCGAGTTTTTAGAAGATTCTCAATTTTGGGTGAATCACTTACACCCCGATGATGTAGGAACAGTGGTTCATGGCTTAGCAAATCTATTCATTAATGATTTGTATTTCCAGGAATACCGTTTTCGTCGCTCCGATGGGGTTTATCGCTGGATGCTCGCTCAGTTTAGGCTAATTCAAGATCATTCAGGTACACCAGTAGAAATTTTAGGATATTTAATTGATATTAGCGATCGCAAACAAGCTGAGTTGGAATTTCACCAGGCAAATGAAGCAAACCAAGCCAAGACTGTCTTCCTCGCCAATATAAGCCACGAACTCCGCACCCCCCTCAACTCAATTTTGGGATTCACGCAATTGATGAGTTATGAGAGCAATCTGACTCCTTCTGTTCAAGAACATTTACAGATTGTGAAGCGTAGCGGTAAACATTTATTGGACTTGATTAACGATATTTTAGATTTATCCAAAATAGAGAGCGGACGGATGACCCTCAATCCTTCTGACTTTGGTTTGACAAATTTGCTGACTTCTATTGAAGAAATGTTCCAAGCTAAAGTCCAATCTAAAGAATTGCAACTAATTTTTGAGCTAGATCCCGACATTCCTCAATTTGTGCATAGCGACGGGAAAAAACTCTATCAAGTCTTGGTCAATCTCCTTAGTAATGCGATTAAGTTTACCAATCAAGGAAGCGTCACTCTACGAGTAAGAGCAGCACAAAGAGACAAAACATCCTGTCACCTATCTTTTGAAGTTGAGGATACAGGTGTGGGAATCGCGCCCACAGAAATTGAGAGCCTATTTAAGGTATTTGTGCAAGCCGAAGCTGGGAAGAATTTGAGTCAAGGCAGTGGGCTTGGTTTAGGGATCAGTCAAAAACTCGTCAAACTCATGGGCGGTCAAATTCGGGTTAAAAGCACTTTGCACCGAGGTAGCACTTTTTCTTTTGAGATTGGTGTACAGTTACCTCAAGCCGAATCCTTACCCCCAGAATCAATTAATCAAAGAGTAATTAATTTAGCTCCCGGACAACCGACTTACCGCATTCTTATTGTTGAAGATTTAGGAGAAAATCGTCGCTTGTTAGTCGAGATCCTGATCTCGGTTGGTTTTGAGGTGAGAGAAGCAAAACAGGGAGTGGAGGCACTCTCACTGTGGGAGAGTTGGCGGCCCCACCTGATTCTGATGGATCTGCAAATGCCGATCGTGGATGGCTACACAGCTACTAAATATATTAGAGAACGCCCTCAGAGCCAAGAAACTGTCATTATTGCTTTAACTGCCAGTATTTTTGAAGAAGAGCGAGAGAAAGTTCTTATGGCTGGCTTTAACGACTTTATAAGCAAGCCATTTCAGCAGAGAGACATCTTTGACAAAATTGCTAAATATTTGGGAGTGCAATATATCTACGCAGTCGTAGAACAAACTCACAAGAAACTATTGCTTGAAACGCTGTCTGTAGAAGATATATCTGTGATGTCCCCTCAGTGGTTAGAACAAATGTATCACGCCGCTTACTATCTCGACACCGAAGTTATGAACGAATTAATTGTACAAATTCCTGAATCTAAAGCAGGTTTATCTAAGGCACTAACTGATTATATCAACAATTTTAATTATGACCGAATTATGGAGTTAATTCGACCTCTGCTGCCGAATCCACTTTAGCTATCGAGTTTAAGGAAAAAGAGGCTATAGTGCTTTCAGCAGTGGCTATATTTCCAATAGAAACCAACCTGGAAAAAGATTTGGAAGTTTTTGGATATGTGTGTTGCAGATATCAGCATGAGGCAATGGCATTGCATTAGATTGAATGTGCTGTATCATATAGCAATTATATTTTGGGTGTGAATGGGATTGATTTTTTTTATTAACCGCAGAGAGAGACAGAAATGATTGATTTAACCGGAAAGGTAATTTTAGTAACGGGCGGCTCGAAAGGGATTGGTGCAGTGACGGTTCGGACTCTGGTTAATGCTAGGGCTGAGGTGATTTTACATTACTGTCGCAGTCACCAAGCGGCGGAATCGGTAGCAGCAAGTGTTGCGGGCGATCGCTGTTATTTATTAGCAGCAGATTTGATGCTAGAAAATGCGGCTGCGAGTTTGTGGCGAGATGCGGTAAAATGGCGCGGTCATATTGATATTATAGTTAACAATGCTGGGATTATGCAGTCGGCGGGTATTGAGGAGGAATTCGATATTTGGTCGTCGGTTTGGCAGCAAACTTTACAAGTTAATTTAGTTGCTGTTGCTGATTTGTGCCGGGAAGCAATTCTACATTTCAAAACTCGCAGTGGTGGTACAATTATTAATATAGCAAGTCGCGCTGCTTTTCGCGGCGATGACCCTAATTACCTCCACTATGCCGCCTCAAAAGGTGCGATTGTTGCTTTAACTCGCAGCATTGCTAGAGGATTTGCGGCTGAGAATATTTTGGCTTTTACTGTTGCACCGGGATTTGTCAGTACGGAAATGGCAGATAAGTTTATTCGGGAGTTTGGCGAAGCAGAGATTGTGCGCGATATCCCGATCGGCAAAATCGCTCCTCCTCAAGATGTCGCCAATGTTATTGCCTTTTTAGCCTCTGGTTTAGCCCCGCACGCTACGGGGACAACGATCGACATTAACGGTGCCTCTTACGTGCATTGATGCTATCCGTGATACTGCACAAAACATCTAATTGTAGGGTGCGCAATGCGCACCTTACGACTACCTCCAAAGACTCATGAACACACATTTTGCCACCAACCAATTTATAACCTTAGCCAGACGCGAAAACAGCAACAAATAAATTAAATTTTATAAAATACTACCTTAAGGAAAACTGATTATGACAGCAGATAACGGTACAAACACCAAACGAGTTGCTATCCTTATCGAAAATGGAGTAGAAGATTCCGAATTCCTAGTTCCTTACAATGCCTTAAAACAAGCAGGATTTGAAGTAGTTGTTCTCGGTTCCCGTACTAACGAAAAGTATGCCGGTAAAAATGGTAAAGTTTCCCAGCAAGCTGACGGAACTACTACTGAATCAGTAGCAGAAGAATTCGATGCAGTGATAATTCCCGGCGGTATGGCTCCCGATACTATGCGGACTAATCCCAATACAGTGGGGTTTGTCAAAGAAGCTTTCGAGCAAGGAAAAATAGTCGCTGCTGTTTGTCACGGGCCGCAAGTTTTGATTGAAGCCGACTTGCTAAAAGGCAAAAATGCGACTGGTTTCTTGGCAATAAAAACCGACATGATTAATGCCGGAGCTAACTACATCAACGAACCTTTAGTAGTTGATGCTAACTTGATTACTTCCCGCCAACCGGGCGATTTAGCAATATTTACTACTGCAATTCTGGCTCGCCTCGGTTACGGCGGAAAAGCAGTAGGTTTACCCGAAGAAACTGACAGCAGTGCAGAATGGTGGAAACTAGCTAATGCTTGGGGAGGCTCCACACAAGGCGATATTGCTAAGGGTTTGAATACCGCCCTCGCAGGGGAACGTTATGCTTGCGAAGCGTTTCAAAATTATGCGGAAAAAACCGGAGATAGCGATTTGCGATCGTTCCTTGCAGAAATGGTTCAAAACAAACAGCACCACATCCTCGCTCTGGAAAAGCGCCTGAACGATTTCGGCGAAAAACCCTCAATTCCCGCCCAAATTGCTGATAAATACGCTAAATTAAAAACTTCGCTACAAGGAACTGATGAAACGTTTTTGTTGCGAACCATTTTGGGCGATTTGCAAACCGGTGTTGTCGATATCCACAACCTGCGGGCCCAGTTTACAGATCCGGTATCAACTGACATTTTTACAGAGATAGAAGCGGATTTGTCTAAGTGCGAGCAAGCCTTTGCTAAACTCTTCCGCGCCCGTGCAGTTTCCCAGGACATTAAGCCGCCAAAACCTTCGACTAGCCCCGCTGTTACGATGTAACTAGCCGCCGGATCAATAATTTTGTAGTTGTGCCAAGGGGTTAAAACCCCTACCTAGAGCGCAACTACAAATTTGCTATGCAATAATAAAATATACGCCTTTGCGGTAAAATAAATCCCAAGACTACAAAGCAGATGCTAAATTAACTGCAAGGTGGAGAATTTTATAAAATGGGTTCTATCTTTGTTTCAGCAGGACACGGCGGGTTTGAAGGCAGCTTGCGGGATATGGGGGCGATCGCACTTGGCACCACCGAAGCCCAGGAAATGATCCTAACTCGCGACTTATTAGTAGCCGAATTGCGGCAGCGAGGCATAGAAACTTTCTCGGTGCCCGATACTCTGAGTTTGCTAGAAACTATCGCTTGGATAAACAACCGCAGCCTCGCGGGAGATGTAGCGGTAGAAATTCACGGCGACTCTTTTTCTAATCCCCAAGTTCGCGGTGCCACTGCGTTTTATATTGGCAGCAACCCTAAGCGAAAAGCAGATGCGGATTTAATTTTAAACGGCTATTTACGCAGGTGCCGAGAAATACCAAGCCGTGGCGCAAAAGCAGATACTGAAGCTGGTGTTGGTAGCCTCGGATTTTGTCGGCGCGTCAACATTCCTTCGCTACTGATTGAACTCGGTTTTTTGACCAGCCCCGATGACTTGCGAATTATTCAAACTCGTCGCCGCGATGTCGCCCTCGGACTCGCTGACGGGCTCGAAGCTTGGTTAAAAAATACGAATTTGAAACCCTTGCCAACACCAACACCCGCACCGACACCAGCGCCGACACCAGCGCCGACACCTGCACCAACGCCCGCACCGACACCCGCACCAACGCCCGCGCCGACACCTATAGTTTATCCCTTGATTAATATCCAAATTAACGGTGGGCCGCACGAAGATAAAGGCATTTTGGTGAACGGAAATTCCTTTGTCCCTTCCGAAGTTCTAGACCTTCTCAACGTCGAACCAGAGGCAGTCGATCGCCGGGTAACGTACAATGGAGTAGTTTTCGTGCGGGCGATCGATTTGCGCGATCGGGATATTTCCGTAGCATGGGATCAGTCTACAACATCAGTATTACTGCGATCGCGCCGTGATATCCTCTCAGGCGTAGCAAAAATCATGGGTCGGGGTCTAACTACCGCCCAACAAATGACAGCATTTCTCGCCAAAAATAACAGCAAAGCCTCAGCAAACTTTCCGAGTTTACCTCAAATTTACGTGCAAGAAGCAGCCGCAGAAGGAGTTAACCACGACGTAGCTTTTGGCCAAATGTGTTTAGAAACAAACTATCTCAAATTTGGCATTGCAGTAAAAGCAGAACAATTTAACTTTGCCGACATGGGAGTCATCAGCCCCACAAATTCCGGTCTCTCATTTCCCGATGTCAGGACAGGAATTAGAGCGCAAATTCAGCACCTAAAAGCTTACGGCAGCATCGAACCTATCGACCAACCTTTAGTCAAAGAAAACGTGCGTTTTCGCTTTGTCAAGCGCGGTGTCGCCCCCACAGTCAACGAACTTGCCGGTCGCTGGAATTCTGACCCATTATACGGAGAAAAAATCATCAATATCATCCGGCTTTCCTACGAAAATGCAGGTTTATTGTAGTCAGTTGACTGTTGACAGTTGACAGTTGATAGTTGTCAGTTGTCATCACTCAACGCCGTCAACAGTTAACAGTCAACAGTCAACAGTCAACAATGCCCAATCCCTCCGCTTCGCGCTCGCCCAATTCCCAATCCCTCCGCTTCGCGCTCGCCCAATTCCAGATTATTAAATAACTATGGTTTCTAGCAACATCCAATTTTCCGACATTCAAAATAATTGGGCCAAAATATTTATTGACGGCTTAGTAGAACGGTCAGTAATTAGCGGATTTCCCGATCGCACTTTTCGCCCCAACAGCAACCTCACCCGCGCCCAATTTGCCGCCATTGTCAGCAAAGCCTTTCCCATACCCGACAAACGGCCCTACATTCCCTTTATCGACGTTCCCGCCACTCACTGGGCCGCCGCCGCCATTCAAACAGCATATAAAAGAGGGTTTATTTCCGGCTACCCCGACAACCTGTTCCAACCCGAAAATAGGATTACCAGAGCCGAGGCATTAGTTGCTTTAGTTAGCGGAGTATTTGGCTCAAATAGTGTACCAACAAGCAATCTTATCCTATCAAACATCTACCTAGACAGCACAGAAATTCCCAACTATGCCAAAAATGCGATCGTCATAGCCACCCAATCCGAAATAGTTGTAAACTATCCAAATTTAAACTTATTAAATCCCGCCGGAAGCGCCACCAGATCCGATATTTCAGCCTGGGTTTATCAAGCATTAGTGTATCTCAAAAAAGCACCAGCAATATACAATCAATATATTATAGTTCTCAGCAAAGTTCCCCGACCCCAAGTTTACGTAAACCACCAGCGAGAATTTCGCGGAGTTTGGATAACATCAGTGTGGAACATAGACTGGCCGTTCAGCAACAAACTCTCAACAGAACAGCAAAAAGCCGAACTGTTAAAAATTCTTGACAGGGTACAAGAAATGAATTTCAATGCAATTATCCTCCAAATTAGAGCAGCAGGCGACGCCCTTTACGCCTCACAATTAGAACCTTGGAGTTCATGGCTGACAGGAACTCAAGGAAAACCACCAGAACCTTATTATGACCCTTTAATATTTGCCGTTGCAGAAAGCCACAAACGCAACATAGAAGTTCACGCTTGGTTCAATCCCTACCGCGCCAAAGTTTCTTATACCCAAACCCCTCCCAACGTCAGCCCGCACATCTCTGTTACCAATCCCGAATGCGTTTATCCGTGGGGCGACGACTGGTGGATGGATCCGGGAATTGATTTAGTGCTAGAAAAAACTTACAACGTCATTTTAGACGTAGTAAAGCGCTACGATATAGACGGCGTTCACTTCGACGATTATTTCTATCCTTACCCGATTGCCGGCCAAGAATTTCCCGACAGCAAAATTTACAATAGTTACGTCTCCAGAGGCGGAAAAATGAATTTAGGAGATTGGCGTCGGGAAAATGTTAACAAGCTAGTTAAAAGACTAGGAGAAGGAATTCGAGCAGCCAAACCCAACGTTAAATTCGGCATCAGTCCCTTCGGCATATATCGCCCCGGCCAGCCGCCCCAAAGTCGCGGTTTAGATGCCTACGAAACACTTTACGCCGATGCCAAAAAATGGTTAGTATCAGGTTGGGTCGATTATCTCAATCCGCAACTTTATTGGCGCATCGACCAAACAGCTCAAAGCTATCCAGTTTTGCTGCAATGGTGGCTCGAAAATAACCCGCAAAACAGACATATTTATGTGGGAAATAACTTAGGAAAGCTTGACGGTCAGAAGTGGAATGTAGACGAAATCAACAATCAAATTGAGATTACGCGCAACTCCAAACAAAACTTAGCTTTAGGCAATGTTTTCTTCAGCATGAAAGCATTTAGCGACAATCGCCAAAAAATATACGATAATTTCAAATCCACTACATACACGCAACCTGCACTCGTTCCCGTGATGCCTTGGCAAAATGGAACGCGACCAGCCCCTCCCGCATCAGCCGTAGTCCAAAAAGTTGGCAACAGCAATATTTTGCAGTGGAAAAATCCCGCCGATAAAAACATTCGTTCGTGGACGCTTTATCAAAAAAATGGAGATAGCTGGAAGCTGATCAAAATTCTCAATGCAGACACAGTACAAGTAGCCGTAGGAACGGGAATTTATGCTTTGTGCGCGGTGAGTATCATGGCTGTAGAAAGTGTAGGAGTTTTCATAGAAATATAATCACAAGTTTAGCGAAAAATGATGGCATATAATGTTCATACGTTGCTGCAAATAGAAGCGATGGGCATCAAAACGCTGAACTCCTGAATCTAGATGTAACTCTTTGCAATCATGGTGCCTGCCAAATTCTATCAACCACTCAAACAGATTTTGCCCGTAACCTTTTGACCGCACTGTTTCATCAACAACCAAATCATAAACATACAAAAATCGTCCCCACGCCAAACACTCATCAATACAGAACCCTGCTACAGCAAATATTTGAGCATCTCGTTCTAAAAAAGCCAACTGGTAACCATTCTGCTTTTGACGCTGAACTTTCTCCAAAAAATCCTCTTGTTTCAGGTGTGGACGTAATTGAGCCAATATCGGAAAGCATTCAAGGATTTGTGAATCGGATTTTGCCAACTGGATCGACATGAACTAAAATCTATCGAAACTTCACTTCTAGACTATGATACCTAATTTTTGTCCATCCCATTGACAAAAAACTTTCGCCAATTCGAGCGAGTCACAAATGCCGATCGGGCGATCGAAGAAACAGCCCGCACTTTTCACATCGGAGACAAAACCCCCAAAGTTTCCCAAATGATTTACGGCAATCCTGACAACAGATAAATTCAACAGACAACAGACAACTGACTAATAACTTCTTCCTTGCGATAGAAGAAATATTGCAGGCAAATACGCTATCCTGTTGCCAATATTTTTGATCTTGAGGAAAAAACGGCTGTGGTTCCCTTACGCGACGAAAACCCGATCAGCATCACTCCCTACGTTACCTACGGGCTGATTGCTGCAAACGTATTAGTATTTTTGTACGAACTCTCCTTGGGCGATCGCCAATTAACGCAATTTTTCTACTCTTGGGCGGTAGTTCCTTGCCAGCTAAGCAATATGTGTCGGGTAGCGCTGCCAGTTTCGCCATTTCCCGAATGGACTACGCTAATTAGCTCGCAATTCCTGCACGCAGGCTTTCTCCACATTGCCGGAAATATGTTATTTTTGTGGATTTTTGGCAACAATGTAGAAGACCGTTTAGGACACGTCAAATTTATAATATTTTACCTTACCTGCGGCGTTTTAGCATCACTAACTCAGTGGTTTTTTTCCTCAGCATCAGCCATTCCGTCCCTTGGTGCTAGCGGGGCGATCGCAGGCGTGATGGGAGCTTACATTCTCAAATATCCCCAAGCCAAAGTTCTAACACTGCTGCCGTTAGGAATCTTTATTACCACCGTCAGAATCCCCGCTTTCTTCTTTCTCGGATTTTGGTTTGCACAGCAAGCATTGAGCGGGTTGGCTTCCTTAAATGCCCCTGCAAATGTCGGCATGGAATCCGGGGGAGTTGCCTACTGGGCTCACGCCGGCGGCTTTGTTTTCGGCGCTATTCTCGGCCCTTTGTTGGGACTTTTTTCTGAGGACGATAGGATTTAATTTTTCACCGCAGATGAATGCAAATTAACGCAGATAAACTGCCAACTAAATCGGCGTTTATCTGCGTTTATCTGCGGTTTCAAACCTCTGATTTTTTTTAAAGTTCGGTGCTATACTTGGCTCTTTGTTGTGATTTTTCTCTTAACGGGTGACAACGCACCTATAATGCTTGCTGCACAAGGGATAGGGCGTAGAAGCCACGTTAAAAATAGAGACGTTTATTTATGGGGCTTGAGCGCAATTAGACTTATTACCCAATCGTTCCATAATTCCATCCCATAGATCCACCGTTGTCCATAGAGGCTCAGACTAAATTCACTTTGTCGTGGGGTTTTGTCTTGATGCTCCGAGATCCGCCCAGCATAAATTTCTACACCTAATTTCTTGATCCATTGTCCGTGAATCGTTGCCAAACTATAAGCGAGCGAAATCAACAAGACTCAAGCTAACAAACGAGCTTCATTGACCTTGGTATCTTCTCGCATTATCACCACCAGTTTTGTAATCTTTGAACATCTGTTCGATGTCCCACCGACAACAATAAACATCTAAAGTAAGCTTCAGATTAGGGAGATTTGTCAGAATGTACCAAGGTTCTTTTGGCCCTGGCTTACGATATTTTCGTTTCCAATATACAGCCAGATTAAATGGCCCTAAACCGTCTCCTTTATTTCCCAAAATATTCTGATAAAATTTGGACATCCCAGGTTTGAAGCCAAGCTTTTTGAGCACTTGATAGTCTTCACCTAAATTCTCTTGAAATTGGAAGTCTTTTTTCGCTCCGTAGTGCAAAAGATACACCCCTGTCATCAAGCCATGATGCGAGTTTGGGGCTATGGAACTCTCGCTCGCCATTATACCAAAACGGGGTATTTCTTAAATAGAATAAGGACTGTACCTAAAAGTCGTTTTTGAGTCTTGAGGTCACTGTTACCTGACTTCTTTAAGAGTTCCCAATATATTGGCAGAGCATGAGTTCCCCAGACTAGACTAACCATAAATATATTATGTCCTTTCCACTGTGTCCGGTCGATTGTAACGATCCAATAGCCATACTTTTGATGTTTGAGTTTTCGTACACAACGACGTTGTTCTCGGTTTAAGCGCTTGGACGTTTGCTCTTGCCGAATCCAATATTTAATCAGGGGAAACCATAACAGTTTGACACACAACTGAGGCAACACTCTCAAGCGTTGTAAGTTTCGGAAAGCGACTTTGATATTGAATCGGTTGAGGAAAGACACTGGCTAATACGGAGAGCTTAACCTGACGATGAGCCTGAAGCAATAACAACAGCAGTTGTAAGGTTAAGTATTGGCTTTCATTGAGATGAGTGCACAGGATTTTTTAGTATCATGGTGGCAACATTTTGTTTTTTGGGGAGCCCGTGTGGCTCCTTATTTTTTTACCTTACCATTCTCTCAAAGCTTTGTCCTGTTTAGACTAGAAGTGCCTTGTCACCCGCTAAGCGACGCAGCAAGCGGCTGATATCTTGAATGTATCGCGACCATTTCTTGTGAATTTGCTAGATGAAGGAGCAATTCCTTATATCAAAGTAGGTTCCCATCGGCGGATTCGATTTAAGGATTTAATCATTTATCAAGAACAGCGAAAAGTGATGCGTCGCCAAGGACTTAAGGAATTAACTCAATTTCTTCAAGAGGAAGGATTTTACGAAGCAGGAATACACGATATAGCTCAAAATTAAGGATGATGAACTATGAAAGACGATCGCATCAATATTTTTTACAGCAACCAAAATGAAGGCTACATTGCTGATATTCCTGATTTAAAATACTGTTCAGCTTTTGGCGAAACCCCAGAATCAGCTTTGCAGGAAGTACAGATTGCTAAAACAGCATGGCTTGAAGCTGCAAAAGCTACGGGAAAACCCATTCCCGAACCAAAATATCGACCTGCAATATATCAACTTACGACTTGAAAAACATCGCACAAATCCACCTTACTGCATCCGATCGATCGTCCGATACTGCACCGCCTCTCCCACATGATTGGTTTTCAAACTTTCATCCCCCGACAAATCAGCAATAGTCCTAGCAACCTTCAAAATTCGATCGCTAGCCCGCGCCGAAAGCCCCAATTTCCGAATCGCCATCTCCAATAAATTCCGCGAAGCATCATCCAACTGACACCATTGGTTAATGTGACTGCTTTGCATCTCCGCATTACAGCGCAAACTAGATTCCGACTGAAAACGGCGAGTTGCGAGCTCTCGCGCCCGCTGCACCCTCACCCGCACAGGTTCCGACTCCTCCCCCGTCGGCTGTCGCGTAATCTCCTCCGGTTTCAAACGATTAACCGCCACCTGCAAATCAATCCTATCCATCAAAGGCCCCGAAAGTTTTGCCCAATATTGCTCTCGCTTTTGCGGCGAACAAGTACACTGTTGGATCGAGTCGCCGTAATAACCGCAAGCGCAAGGATTTGTACTAGCAACTAAAGTGAATTGTGCCGGAAACATCACCGATTGTCTAGTTCGAGAAATAGTCACATACCCATCTTCCAGCGGTTGTCGCAAAAACTCCAAAACATCTCTTTTAAACTCAGTTAATTCATCGAGAAAAAGTATGCCGCGATGTGCTAAAGAAATTTCACCCGGACGCGGAAAACTGCCGCCACCTACCAAAGAAGGGCCGGATGCCGAATGGTGAGGACTGCGAAAAGGCCGATCGCTCACCAGCATTCCCTTATCCTTCAACAACCCCGCCACCGAATGAATTTGAGTCACATCCAAAGCTTCATCAAAAGTCAGCGGCGGCAAAATACCAGGCAAACGTCTCGCCAGCATCGTCTTACCGCTCCCTGGCGGCCCCACAAAAATCAAATTGTGTCCCCCCGCAGCCGCAATTTCCAAAGCCCGCCGCGCGTGAATTTGCCCCTTTACATCCTTTAAATCTAGACCCGAAAATCGCGTTTTTGCTAACTCTTCTTTACCGTTTACTTGTACCGGCGAATAAACTTGAGGATTGTTCAAAAAATCAGTAACTGCAAAAATATTTTCAAAACCATAAACAGATATTCCGTGCATCAAAGCCGCTTCTTGCGCGTTACCAGCCGGTACAACTAATCCTGAAATACCCATTTTGGCAGCAGCAGCGGCGATCGGCAACACCCCAGACACAGCCCGCAAACTTCCATCTAAGGACAGTTCGCCCAAAAACAAATAATCTCCCAAAAGTTCAGCGCTGACTTGTTCCGACGCTGCCAAAATGCCAATGGCGATCGGCAAATCAAAGCTCGGCCCTTCCTTCCGCAAATCCGCCGGAGTTAAATTTATCACAATACTCCGCATCGGAAAAGCATAACCCGAATTTTTTAGCGTAGCCTTAACCCTTTCTTTAGCTTCTTGCACCGCCGAATCAGGCAACCCCACCACCACAATTTTCGGCAGCCCCCCCGACACATCAGCCTCCACACCCACCTTTACCGCGTCAATGCCTACGATCGATGCACTCCAAACCCTAGCAAGCATTTTTCTCGATCCCTAATTTGCCTGTCTTTGATTCATCATATATTATGATTAACAATGACTAATGAATATCGGAAGAAGCAAGAAAAACTTTTCCTTGCCTCTTCCTTTTCTCTTTTTGCTCCTCTGCTGCTGAGTCTTCCCCCTTCCCTCTTCGCCTTCCGCCTTCTGCCTTTCGCCTTCTGCCTTCCCTCTTGGGCCTTGCCACTTCTTCCGTCTTCCGTCTTCCGTCTTCCGTCTTCCGTCTTCCGTCTTCCTTCTTCCGTCTTCCTTCTTCCCTCTTCCCTCCTCCTTCCTCCCATCCGTTACATCCCGTACATTGCTCGTTGCCGAACTTCCTTCTTTAACACCCATGACAACTCAAGAAACGCTTTTCAGCAAAATCATCCGCAAAGAGATTCCAGCAGACATCGTTTATGAGGACGACTTGGCCCTCGCCTTCAGAGATATCAATCCCCAAGCGCCAGTCCACATCCTCGTCATTCCCAAAAAACCTATTCCCAAATTAGCCGATGCCGAATCGGGAGACCAGGATTTGATGGGACACCTGCTGCTGACTGTCAAGCGGGTAGCAGAACAAGAGGGCCTGTCCAACGGCTATCGCGTCGCGATCAATACCGGTAATGACGGCGGCCAAACTGTAGACCACCTCCACCTTCACATTCTCGGCGGACGGCAGATGAACTGGCCCCCCGGCTAAGGGTTAATTTTGCAGGCCCAATTTACGAACTCATCTTCAGAAACCCGGTTGATTGCGATTAGCGCCTCAGAAACCGGGTTTTTTGGTCAACAAATTTTTGCTGCATATTGATGCGAGTCTGTCAACCGCAGATGTCAGGCCGATCGACACAGATGCGGCGCAGATAATTTTAAAATGGTTTTGGCATGAATGCAAGCAGTCTATTGAGAATGTAGTTCGATCGCAACTTCCCCCTCGACTTGGCCACCAGTGAAGTCACCCCGGTAGCAACGATTGCTCCTTCAATCAACAGCTAAAATTAGCTTTTTGTTTGAGCAAATATAACTTAAGAGACTTATTTATC
This sequence comes from Microcoleus sp. S1D4, assembly GCF_036700765.1. NCBI lineage: Bacteria > Bacillati > Cyanobacteriota > Cyanophyceae > Oscillatoriales > Microcoleaceae > Microcoleus > Microcoleus sp. S1D4. The sequence continues at coordinate 162,649 of NZ_JAUBPP010000006.1, read as the reverse complement.
ATCTTATTTCCGCTGCAACGCTCGCAATCAAAATGCTTCGTAGTGAGGACTTTACTCCTGGTAATGGATGCGGACTGAAGTCCTCACTACAAACAGTTAATTGACCGGACGTGATATATTAATTAAGAATTATTATATTTGGCGATCGTCAAAGTGGCAATATTTAACCGGCTTAAGTTTGAAAAACTCGCCCTTGGGAAATCTCAAGTATTAGCTTGGGCGATCGCATTTTTCAGCGGCATTTTGATGGCATTGACAACAGCACCATTCAATGCTTGGCCGTTAGCCTGGATTGCATTAGTTCCGCTGTGGGTTATGGTTGTCAGTTATGAACGACCAATAATCACAGAAAAAAAACAAAAAGTTCTTTCTTCTTCCTTATTCCTGATTCCTGATTCCTTATTCCTTCTTCCTTCTCTCTGGGGAATTGGCTATCACGGATTAGCCCTATCTTGGATTATGGGAATACACCCCATGACTTGGTTGGGAGTTCCTTGGTGGCCCAGTCTGGCGATCGCACTTTTTTGCTGGACATTCATCACCCTTTGGGGAGCCGCATTAGTCACCGTTTGGGCGTGGCTATTTGTAATTCTCAACTCCCTCACTTTCCCCTGCAAAAATCCTATTATTATTCTCAAATCCCCCCCTTTACAAGGGGTGGCTGGGGGGAGTAAAACTCAATTTTTAGCATTAACCCGCGTTTTAATTGGCACAGCTTTGTGGTGCGCCTTAGAAAGTATTTGGAGTACAGGTTCGCTGTGGTGGACATCACTATCATACACCCAAAGCCCGCACAACTTACCAATATTGCACCTCGGTCAACTCTCCGGCCCCGCTGCAGTAACAGCCGCCATTGTAGCAGTAAATGGCTTAATTGCCGAAGCTTTTATTGAAGGAAGAAGGAAGAAGGAAGAAGGAAGTTCGGCAACGAGCAATGTACGGGATGTAACGGATGAGAGGAAGGAGGAGGGAAGAAAGAAGAAGGGAGAAGGAAGACGGAAGAAGTGGGTTGCTTATATTTTGCCTGCGGGTTTGTTTTTAGTTTTGCATATTGTCGGCTGGAGTTTATACAATCGCCCCTTAATTCAAGAAGCCGGAACAGCATTAAAAATTGGGATTATTCAAGGCAATATTCCTAACGAAATTAAGTTTGACTCAGGGGGCTGGCGGCGCGCTTTGGAAGGTTACACCGCTGGATACAAAGAGTTAGCAGACAGAAAAGTTGATGCTGTGTTAATTCCAGAGACCGCTTTGCCTTTTATCTGGACAAACGAGTATCAGCGTTCCACTCTTTCCTTTTATCAAGCTATTCTCGAACGCGGTGTAGTGGCTTGGGTTGGAGGATTTGGACAAGAAGAAAACGGTCTGACTAATAGCTTATTGGCGATCGATCGCACTGGAGCAATTGTCGGCCGCTACGATAAACTAAAGCTAGTACCTTTAGGCGAATACATCCCTTTTTACGAAATCTTAGGCGGGATTATAAATCGGCTGTCGCCCTTAGATGCTCGTTTAGTACCAGGAAACTCAAAACAATTATTTGATACGCCATTTGGTCGCGCCATCGTCGGAATTTGTTACGATTCCGCCTTTGCTGAAAATTTCCGATACCAAGCAGCACAGGGAGGCGAATTTATGATTACAGCTTCCAACAATGCCCATTACAAACCGCCGATGCTGGCTCAACATCACGCCCTCGATGTGATGCGTGCAATTGAAACAGATAGATGGGCAGTTATCGCAACTAATACGGGGTACTCTGCTTTTGTAAATCCTCACGGCGAGACGATTTGGAAATCTCGACTCAATACCTACGAAGTCCGAGATACTACTATTTATCGGCGAAAAACTCGGACTTTGTACGTGCGCTGGGGAGATTGGCTGACACCTTTATTATTAGTTTTAGCTGGGTTGATGCGGTTGATTGTTAGAAATTAATCTTCGTAAAGGGTGTGCTGGTGGGGTGGGGGCGGGTTTATTGAATCTGTCTGCACTGTCAGGATTATTGGTGAACTCGCCCCTACAGTTCACTCGTTGCTAAGGTGCGTCGCTCACTCAATTATCATTTTTTTCGGTAATTTTCAATAGCGACGCACCCTACAGTTACTAACAACTAATAACTGAGGGCGGGCACGCACCATCCACCGCCCTACCAATAACAACTAACAACTAATGACTAATGACTAATGACTTTACTTATCTTTCACCTGTTTGTGAACGCTAGGAGATAAAGAAATTAAATCGTCCATATTGCGCTGCATGGCAGCACAAATATTGTCCAAAGGCAAATCATTGTCATCGTGGCCGAAGGGATTTTCTATCTCAATGCCGATTTCTTCGATGCCGAACAAAGTAAAACTAATTAAAGCCACAACAGGGCCGGTTCCCCAAGTCAAGTCCTTCACCATTTGAAAGGGTAGTGCCAAACAGTAAATCAACAATAGCTGCTTCAGGTGAATTGTGTAAGCCAAAGGGATAGGTGTCTTCAAAATCCGCTCGCAGCCACCTAATACATTAATCATGGAGCTGAGCAACTCCTTCATAGCAGTTAACTGATATACATCAAGGCAATTTCGCTCGTACTGATTGTGCAAATAATCCTCAATCCAAAAGGCAATTTCTAGCGGTGGATTGTTCATCAACTTGAGCTTTTGATACTGCGATGGGGACATCAACGGCTCCAATTCTGGATTTACTGATTCTTGCCGCAAGTGCAGTTTCATCGATACTGCAAAGGCAGGCAACAGGCGCAGGGCTGACTTTTTGGTGGTGTTATCCTGCAGGTCTTTTTCCTCAATTGCTACCCAGATTTGGCGCGCTAAATTGCGGACGTTGTTGACTAAGGTTCCCCACATTTTCCGACCTTCCCAAAATCGCTCGTAGGCCGTGTTTGTCCGAAAAACTAACAGTAAACCCAGCACAATACTCGGTACAATACTAGATAAAATGGGCAAGGAAACCGGCCATTTCAAAAAGTGCAGCAGGGAAATAAAAAGTCCAAAGCCACCGCACAGTAAAACCCGGGGCCAAATTGAGGGAATGACGGAGCCGCGAAGCTGTAATGCAATTTTAAACCAAGACGGTCGATCGACATTCATGCAATTCTCCTCATAAAATTAAATCACTCATCTGCGCCCACAGTCTATTTTCGATTGGCGATTGACAAGGGCAGGTGCAATCTGGGGGTTGGAACTTTGGTCTAAAATTGGGGCTTTTCACAACTTCTATAGGGCGCTGGTATCCCTATTGGGGTGCGGTGAGAGCTTCCGAAAAAAGCTTTCCTACAAACAACCTTTGGATTTTACCCAAAAAATTCATCTTTAGGATCGATCTAAAATCTAAAATCTAAAATCTAAAATCTAAAATTGATTGACTGATGCACTTAATTAGGTAAGATTGGTTGTGTATCTTTAATATCTCAGCTTCCGTGCAAGAGCTACCGACATCTTTGCCCCCGAATTCTCCCCGATTGCCCAACCAACGGTGGCAAATTTATGCGCCTCAACCGCAGCAAGCCGAACAGTTTGCCGCCGAAATCGGTTTGTCGTCTTTGCTAGCACAGGTACTGATTAACCGAGGTATCGATTCTGTTGAAGAAGTGCAAGGGTTTATCGAACCGGAATCTCTGGTTTTGCCCGCGCCAATGGATGAGTTTCCCGATTTGGCTGCGAGTGTCAAATTGTTGCGGGAGGCGATTTCGGGAGGGCAGAAAATTGCGATTTGCGGCGATTACGATGCTGACGGGATGACGAGCACGGCTTTGTTGCTGCGAGCTCTCAGGAGTTTGGGCGCAAATGTGGATTATGCTATTCCCAGCCGGATGCGAGAAGGTTACGGGATTAACGATCGCATTGTAGAAGAATTTCACGCTGAAGGTGTCGCTCTGATTCTGACAGTTGACAACGGGATTGCAGCCTATGGGCCCGTTGCCAGAGCGCGAGAACTCGGTGTTAAAGTTATTATTACAGACCACCACGATTTGCCACCAAAACTACCGCCGGCGGATGCTATTCTCAACCCGAAATTAATTGCGGAATCTTCCCCTTATCGCGGCTTGGCTGGGGTAGGTGTTGCCTATGTTTTGGCGATTACTTTAGCTCAAGATTTGAATAAAGTTGGTGGGTTAGTAAATCCGCTGCTGGAGTTATTTACTTTGGGAACTATTGCGGATTTAGCTCCTTTGACTGGGGTTAATCGCCGCTGGGTAAAGCGGGGTTTGCGACTGTTGCCTCACTCGCAATTGGCGGGGGTTCAAGCTTTGATTCAGGTGGCGGGAGTACAGGCGGGAAGTGCGGAAACTTTACCTCTTTTTAATTCAAAAAGTCAAGCTAATAATACATTAAAGCCTGAAGATATTGGTTTTCGGCTGGGCCCGCGGATTAATGCTGTGGGGCGGCTGGCTGACCCTCAAATTGTGATCGAGTTGCTGACGACGGACGATCGCGAATTGGCACTCAAAAACGCGATGCAGTGCGAACAAATCAATCAGCGCCGGCAGGAGTTGTGTCAGGAAATTGAGCAGGAAGCGATTGCTTGGTGCGAGAAAAGTGATCTCGATTTGCAGCAGGAACGGGTGTTAGTTGTGGTGCAACCCGGTTGGCACCACGGGGTGATCGGAATTGTGGCTTCTCGGTTGCTGGAACGTTACGGCGTACCCGTTTTTATCGGTACTTTTGAGGATGAGGGTGGCGAAAAGGCTAATATCATCCGGGGTTCGGCGAGGGGAATTCCTGAATTTAATGTATTTGACGGGCTGAATTTTTGCGCTGATTTGTTAACTAAATTTGGCGGACATAAAGCGGCTGGCGGTTTTTCTATGCCGGCCCAGAATCTCGAACAATTTCGCCATCAACTGTCAGTTTTTGCCAATCAATGTTTGCAGCCAGAACACCTCAAACCGCTGGTTTCTGTAGATGTGCGAGCGGATTTGGCTGAGATTAATCTCGATCTTTACCGACAAATTGATGCTTTGGAACCTTGCGGAATTGAAAATAAAGCTCCTGTATTTTGGACGGCTAATGTTTGCATTGCGGAACAGAAAATTGTGGGTAAAGGAGGCCACGTTAAACTAACTGCAACTCAAGATGAAAAAGGCTCGCCTAGTGTGAAGGGGATTGCTTGGCGTTGGGGGGAATATTTTCCTTTGCCTCGGCGGGTTGATATTGCTTACCGATTGCGGGAAAATAGTTTTAAGGGCAAGACATCGGTTGAGTTAGAATTGTTGGGTGTCCGCTTGCCTGCTAGTGCTGCTAGTTCGAGGCCGCCGATGTTTGGAAAAGTTGAGTTTGATTATTGCGATCGCACTTATTCTTGCAGTCTGTCTCCCGCCGGTTCTCAAGAGGAGTTGAGAATTCGCAACTCTCAAGGGCAAGTTTTGGCTGTTGCACCCGGACAAAACATCGGTTTGTTGGGCAACTCCCGCCTCGATGCTAGAGAAGTCGATGTATCTTTACCTTTTTTTGAGAATTTGATTCAAACTGCTAAACACGCCCTCGGTATTTGATTTAGCGGTTGTCATTTAATAACTCAAACATCTGCCACACTTCTCTTTTTCTAGAAGTCGCCGGTAAAGAAAGGCTCTTTCCCGCCTATCTACATTACTTTGGCTCGAACTGTTGCGATCGAGCTTAAATTTTAGATGCGATCGCAGTTCGATCTCTCAAAGGAGATACTCACCGATCCCTCATCTCATGTCGGATTGATTACTCTAACAAAAACGGTTTGTAGTGCGCCCGACACTCCTTTGTTTAAGAGCCGACGGTCGTCCGCACTACGAACCTGTTGGAAGAGCGGACGGTCGTCCGCACTACGAACCTGACGCGCGTGTGGTTAATTGAGCGGACATGATATCAATCCTTCAATGCCCCAATCTCAAATCGAAAAATGGAAAATCTCAAATCGATTGCCGATCGAGCTTTGGGAATGAGTGCATCACATTTAAAACCAAAACTCCCAACTCTCGATCGCCACCTAGCGTGCTATAATTACAGGTCGCCGCCTTTAGCGGCCAATAGAAAAATCACGATCGGGCCCGAAAGCACGACTGCTGCGAGTAAAGCTACTTGAACAATGAGTTGGTAGTTTACACCGTCGAGGCCGCTGAAAAGATCGGTTATAAAGTCCATGTGTCCTCCTGACTGTAGTTATTAAGTCTAGATTGTTCAATTAGAAAATCCGCTTCTGATTTTACCGGGCTATTGTCCCTATTTTTTAAGGAAGTTTACAAAATTCAACAAAATGTAAAGAACGATCGACCTCCCAGCGATCGCGCATTCCGGTCAAAAACTCCTCTATTGCTCGATAGGGGAAGAGAATCCGAGAGGAACTAATGAACGAGCGATCGAGTAAACCAGGATTTTGTACGCATCCGAAGCCGGGACTTTCCCGCCTCCGGCGCTGGCACTTGATATACTACCAAAAGCTGAAATATTCTGGGGTTTCCGATTTTCCCGCTAGCGGGCCCAATCTAAAATCTCAAACTTGTAGGCCTCCGTCGCAGTATCTAAACTCTAAAACTTGTACACTCGCGACTTGTCCGCTGGCCTAGCCGAAGCAAGCCGAAGAATCTAAAATCTAAAATCTAAAATCTAAAATCTAAAATCGAACTATGGCGAATTGGCGTTGCGTAAAACAATGCGGTGCTTGTTGTTACCTAGAACCAACAGAGCGCCCTGACTTAGACGAGTATTTGTCTGCTGAGGAATTAGAGCTATATTTGGGCTTGGTCGGAGATGACGGTTGGTGTATCAATTTTGACAGAACTACGCGAGAATGCGGAATATACGCCGATCGACCGCGCTTTTGTCGGGTAGACTCTGAGGTGTTTGAGGAGATGTACGGGATTGAGCCGGCCGAGTTGAACGATTTCGCGATCGAGTGCTGCAAGGAGCACATTGAAGACCTTTATGGCGATCGATCTTTGGAGATGATCCGCTTCAACTCAGAAGTGGGAATTCTCGCCTTACCCGGTAATTAACCGACTTGAAGCTTCTTTGGGCTTGGTATGTCCCGATCGTTTTTGGCGATTGGCATTTCAATCTCAAATCCTTCGACGCTCGCCGAACCTCTCGCGCCGGAGTCTAAAATCTAAAATAGAACGATCGTCTGGCGGTTTCTCCAGCCGATAGTGTCAACCGCATCAGCATGAGTCCCGCAGTCTAACGGTACTCCGTTGAGTGACCGGAGGAATGCGCGTGAGGCGTACCCGCTAAACAAATGATCTACAAACATTTTTTCAACAGGTGATACAATCTTGTCATGAAACAAGTCCTGACAGTATCTTGCAAGCTCCAAGTAACGCCTGAGCAGTCCATCAAAATTGATGCAACCTGTAAGGCCTTCGCTAACGCTTGTGAATATGTGAATCAAACTGTACCGCCAACTCTGACAAATGAATTGGCAATGCAATCCTTGGTATATCACAATGTCAGAGCTCAGTTTGGACTTTCGGCGCAGTTGGCAATCCACGCTATTAGGCGGGTTTCTGGCAACAGAAAAACAGCTAAAAAAGATGGGAAATCGGTAAATAAATTTGCTCCTACTAGCGTCACTTACGATGCTCGTATCTTTTCTTTTAGGGAAAAAGATTGGACAGTAAGTTTAACTACTACTGGTGGTAGGGAACGGTTTGCACTGGCTATCGGAAACTACCAACTTGGATTGCTAAAAGGTCAAAAACCCAAGACTGCTACTTTGTGCAAACGCTCTTATGGTAGTTACTATCTTAATATTCAGCTTGAATCTCAACCAGCCGAGCCTCCACCAAGCAATCAAATTTTGGGTTGTGATTTGGGTAGGACTGATATTGCAGTTACTTCTGATGGAGATACATTTAGCGGTAAACAAATTACCCAAGTTAGAAATCATTATGCCAAGTTGAGAGCGCATCTCCAACGCAAAGCCACGAAAGGCACGCGGAGTTCTCGGCGCAGATGTCGAGAATTGTTGAAACGGTTATCGGGCAAGGAAAAACGCTTTCAAACCTTGGTAAATCACACTATCAGTCACCGTATCGTAACTAAAGCTCAAAACAAAAATCAAGTTATCGCTTTGGAAGATTTGACGGCAATTAGGGAACGCACAAATCAGCAGCCGCGCTCGAAAAAAGAGCGAAGACTTAGCAATAGCTGGGCCTTCTTTCAGTTGCGTCAATTCCTAATCTACAAAGCTATAAAGCATAGCGTCAAGATTTTGTTTGTCGAGCCTAGATACACCAGTCAAATGTGCCACAAGTGCAATCACATTCATCCTGTACGGGGTGAATCTTATAGGAACGGCAAAAAGTTTGCTTGTGGTCATTGTGGATGGAAAGGTGATTCCGACTTAAACGGCAGTAAAAATATTGCTGCTATTGGGGCTTTCGTAAATAAGCCCGAAGGTTCGAGATTGTTTTGCAATTTGCAAGATCGTCGAGCGGGCTATTGAAAGCCCACACTGTACCTGTACTCAGGTCAGTGCTGGGTAATTTACAATAAATAAATTACGGAAATATCGCGCAGTTGAGTTGAGCCATGAGCAATCGAGAAGGTTTTACAGGGGGATTCATTGCCGGAGCCGCAGTTGGTGGCTTGGTGGGCGCAGTTTTCGGCGCTTTGCTGTCGCGGCGCGCTGCAGAAGCTTTGCTGAGTGAACCTTCAGAAGCAGAGGTAAGAAAGATCCGCCAGAAAAAAGCCAGCCAACTCGAAGCCGAAGGGATGGAAGTAGCAAGGCTGAGTTTGGAAGATAAAATTGCCCAGCTAAATCAGACCATCGATGACGTGCGGCTGCAACTAGGCGATGTCAACGGGAATGGGCCAGCGCACAGCAGCGAGGGTTCGATCGCCCCAGACTCCTGAGTCAATTTAAAATTGTAGATTAGTATGCCAGTTGCATCCGGGCGATCGACTTTCACGGGGGAGTGATTCGCTCGCACAGCACGAAGCCAGAGACAAACACCAGCGAGCCGGAAAATCGCACTCCCAAACAACATTTTTACCAAATCGGGATGCTCCCACCCTCGCCCGCTCCCCCAGCTATGCTAAGCTTAAAGTTGAAGCGTCTGTAAACTTTACTCAAACTTCCACCAGAATATATGAGTTATTCCATAGGTCTTTTGGCAACCACGCTGTCCACATTTCTGCAAATCTATACATTCCTAATGATTGCTAGGGTGCTCTTAAGCTGGTTCCCCAACATCAATTGGTACGATCCCCCGTTTTCGATTTTGAGTCAGCTTACAGATCCTTACCTAAATCTGTTCCGATCGATTATTCCACCCCTAGGAGGGATTGACTTTTCGCCGCTGATTGCATTCTTTTTACTTCAGTTTGGCTCCGAATTCTTGATCGGTCTTTTAACCAGCTTGCAAACAGCCTTGTAGTTAAAAAAGCTTAATTTGTTAAGCAGCAAGCGTAAATTGTTTGGCAGACGTAGCTGCAGGCAACTAAATTTTAGATTTGACCTTCTTAGATGAACTCCCCGGTTGAAAAGCTGGGGAGTTCTTCGTTGTAAATTAGAAATTAGAAATTGCCAGCCACTCAACAATCTAAAATCTACAAGCAAAAATCGAAAACTTCATCGCAATTTCAGGGTAGCCAACCCAAAAGTTCAAATAGTTTTGTTAGCGGCGAACCACGCCAGTAAAACCTGTAGCTTTAAATTGCTTGAGCTTCAAAGGTGTTCGCTGATTGCTGGACACCGAAATTCTGATCTGAAAATCGCTAACTCCGGGAGGAACTTCTGCGATGGAACCCAAGCGAGTTCGGTTTTGCATCACCGGATTTTCATCTGCATCATAAATGCGGCCGAAAATATCGGCATTGACAACAGGTTTACCGCTACTATTTTCCGCTTTTCCAGTAATCAAAAAGCAGTTAGCTTCCATAGAACTGCCGCTAGTGACTGTTCCTTCTGCCATTTCGGCAGGACATTCGCGATAAGAAAGATCTGAAAGTTTGATCTGTGTCAGAGCCCAAGCGGGCGGAGTGTATACCAAACTAAAAATTGCGATCGCGCAAGTAGCAAAAAAAAGACTGATAGCTCGAAATTTCATAAATTGCAGCGCAAGTATATTTTAATTCCCAGCTTAGCGCGAATTCACGATCTAATTTTCAACATCTTTAGGGAAACAGCACTGCGCGGTTTCCCTACCGCCACACAAATAGCATCAGTCTAAGCCTAAATGCTGCCGCAGGGCTTGGCGCATCACATCGACTGGAACTGATTCTGTGTCCAGCCAAATTTTCAAGGCGGCTGCTCCTTGTTGAACGAGCATTTCGAGTCCGTCAATAGCTAGCGCCCCTCTTTGCTGTGCATCTTTGAGAAACTGAGTCGGATTCGGGGTGTAAATTAGATCGTAGGCGATCGCACCTGCTGCCAGTCGATCGAGCGCAGCAGCAGAAACCGGCGACTTTTCCCCGTGCGGGTGCATCCCCACAGGAGTCGTATTCACCAGCAAATCCGCCTGCGAAATTAACATTGACAAATTCTCCCAAGTATGCACCTGCAAATTTTGCATCGGCATCGGAGAATTTACCCAACTCTGCTGAAATTCCGCTAAATTTTGGGCGCTGCGCCCGACAACGTGAATCTCGGCACATCCCAATTGAGCGCATCCAGCCACAACAGCCCTCGCCGCCCCGCCATTCCCCAAAATTACCGCTACTTTCTGACTCCAATCGGAACCACCCCTAGCCCCCCCTTGGTAAGGGGGGGGACTGGAGCCCACAGCCGTATCGTCGTTTTCTAAGGGAGAAATCACGTCTTTAGCCCCCCCTTCGTAAGGAGAGTTTGGGAGGGGTTGCAGTGGCGCGAGAAAGCCTTCTACGTCAGTATTTGTGCCACACCAGCCTTTGTCAGTTCGGTAGACGGTATTGACTGCGCCGATCGCCCGGGCGATCGGCGAAACTTCCGACAGCAGCGGTAAGATGGCTTGTTTGTGCGGAATCGTGATGCTAAATCCCCGAAGGTCGATCGCCGCAAATCCTGCAAGCGCAGCCTTTAAATCCTCTGGTTTTACCGGAAATGGGAGATAAACAAAATCGACTCCCAAGTGAGCAATAGCAGCATTGTGCATCGCCGGCGACAGAGAATGTGTGACGGGATGACCGATTACTCCGAGCAGTTTAGTAGTGCCTTGAATCATAGTAGTTTGAGGTGGAAGGAAGTTCGGCAACCGATTGTTTTAACCGATTTAACCGATGGCTTTTGATGGAAGCAGAAAAGAAGAATCAAGAATGATTTTGATAGCGCTATTATACATTTTTTGGTAATTGCTCAACCAGGAAAAAAAGGGAGCCATTAGTAGGGAGCGCTGGTTGAACAGATCGATCGGCAGTTTAACCCAAACCTTTGCCAGTATTGACAACTGAACGTACCGCTGCTTTCCCCATCCCGGATTCATTCGAAACCGAAGCTCTTAGCCACGCGACCAAATATTACACTCATCAGAATCGCCAGTTCACTCTGATTATTCCTGGGTGGAATTATCGCATCTTCCAGAAATATAACTACATTGTCAATCAGCCAATCCTAGGCTTTTCGTAAGCAGATATCACCTTTATTTTCTAGCGCTCAATTTAAAATTCCGGTTAATCTTTCCTGTAAATTTTCTCGATAACTCTTGAGTCTAGTCTCGTCCATTTTTTATCGCCATCTATGGACGATCAAAACCCTTACTTAATAATCACCTCTTCATCCCTAGGGGAAAAATTCTGTCCCCAAAATCAATAGTATATTCCCAATCCCCCAATCTATCGGCACTCACACACTTTCCATTGTGGTGCTGAATATTTTTTTTTGAGCGCAAGATAATTTTCACACCCAGATATCACGACGAAAATATTTTGAATAGGCGCAACAGTTAATAACATTAACTCCAAATAAATGCGACTTCGATAGAAAAGGGTTGCGTGCTGCAACCCTCCTAACAGTCTATTTCCTAAATATCTTTGTCACCCGCCCAGAAATTATATATGAAATTGCGATCGTACTTATAACTTGAACTAATCAGAGACCCTGCTATAGCCAGTGATTGGGATACGTCCTTTCTTCCGCTAAATTATTAAATATCACGGCGCACAAGACTAAGATCATCGATCCTTCAAAAGCAGGTGTTAGCAAAAATTGCCAGTCTGGTTTGGTCATCATGACGACTAACGCAACTGCTCCCGAAGGCGGATGTAGAGTGCCGGTCATCTGCATAATGCCGATCGCACTAGAAACTGCTATGCCCATCGCAAAGGGAGAAGAACCGAAAAAATGCAGAATTATTAAACTGACTAAAGCAGCTAAGAAATTGCCCCCAATCACATTCCGGGGTTGAGCCAAGGGGCTGTCAGGCACACCAAAGATTAGAACGCTTGTAGCGCCAAACGGAGCCATTAGTAAAGGAGAATTAGTTTTTACAGCAAGATAGGACGTTGCGGTAATTGCCAAAAAACTGCCAATCCAACTCCAAACAATATGTCGGTGATGAGGTCTTTCTATGGGGCAGGTCAATGCACACGATTGCCATCTACCAAGGATTTTAAACCAATATCTTTCCCATTGCAGCAGGATTTTTTTAGGGTCAACCATAAACGTTATTTGATAACCGGGCGTTTTAAATTGTTTGAGCCAGCCTCTACTAAAGTTAACATACCATAACAATTCGTAAAAAAGTAGTTAAACGCACAGATTTTTTTACTTCTATGCAATTTGAGCCGCAGCTCGCAACTCGGTTGGAACGGACTAGCAAGTTTTCTCGGTGCAACATACGTTACCGGCCACGGCAAAACTTCACCCGTAGCCCTCCGAGTGCTCTGGGTAAAACGAGAGGTTATTTGTCAGGTGCGATACCGAGTAAGCATGAATTGACAGATCGCACCCACGCTTTGGAGCGGCCTCTGGTTTAGCCGTGCGATCGCCCTTTTCCGGTTAGCGCGATCGCACCCACGCTTTGGAGCGGCCTCTAGTTTAGCCGTGCGATCGCCCTTTTCCGGTCATTCCTGATAAGTTAAGACACTGGCTGCATTTGTCAATCAGTAATAATACTTAAAAGAACTGTCGATCGACAAATGAAGTGTCAAGAATCCCCGCACATAAGCGGGCGGGGAGTATATCAAACCTTGATTCAGCAACGGCATTAATTAGCGTTATGAGTATTTGACAAATCAAAGCTGTTTCGCCACATCTTCAGTTTCGCGAAACTCCTTTGCATCCGCCAAAATCGGATTGACATCAAACCAGTAATCCTCACCGTAACGGTATTCAAACACCCAGAGACTGCGTAACAAAATTTGGTATTTAGTTTCCCCGCTGACAGTTTTGGTAGCGGATACTTGGCGCAGTAAATTCCACTCATCAGCTTCGATCGCCAAAGTAAGCTGGTGGCGGCGCTGGACAATCACATTTTCCAAAGTTTCCCGCGACAGAGGAGGGTCTTGTTTTTGCAGACAGCTATACAAAAGTTGCAGCAAATTGCGGACATGGCCCCCGCTAACTCGACACAGGCGATCGAGAGTTTCAGCAGAATCGAAAATTTTGTCAACCAAAGCATAGCGCCCAGATGGTTCCACCGTCGGAAAAGCCCGCGCCAGAACCATCTGTCGCAGCAATTCCACACCCTCAGAGCACTCAGAACCGTCGCTCAACTGCACCGGCACCATCGGCAAAACCTTCGGATCTACCCCAAAGCGATTGGTCAATTGACCCAAATCGTTAGAGAAAATCAGCACCAAAGGAATTGTATACACGATGTGGCAATTTAGTCTTGCCAACTGTTCCCCGCGATCGACAAACAGATATTCCGGCTGCAAGCGCCCCGTCGGTTTCGCGCACAGATGTATGCGATCGAGATTGTCGATAATTACCACAAGTCCCTGTTTCCCTTGGCGTTTCAGTTCTTGATTGGCCGGTTCGAGCAACTCCTTATTCAGTGCTTCTAAAATTACATTAGTTCGCGGCTCCAAATATTGCCGCAACTCCGATCGCAAATTCGGAGCATCTTTCGCCTTAGCCGTAATTTTGCCAATTCCCAGCGCCAGAGAAAATTCTCCCTCAGTGCTAGCATTTATTTCCCCAAAACCAGGGATATTAGCTTCAGCCCTCAAATCTATTTGAGTTTGAAAAACATCAGCAACCCCTTTCAGCAAAGCTTTAAAACCCGTTGGTTGCAGCTTAATTTGCATTTTTTCAATGCTTTCGCTCACCTGACGGGCAACGCTCAGCAAAATGTCAGTAATATCCACATCAGCCATGTCTAAGTCTTTACTAGACTCAAAATAAACAACATGAAATCCTTGCTGCTGCAATTGTGCTTGCAGCCGCAGCAATTCTGTTGATTTACCAGAGCCGATGTGACCGGTGAATAATTGACAGGTAGGCACGTCCGGGGATAGACGGCTGATGGTACGCTCCAATTGTTCTACGATTGTGCCGCCCCGCACTGAAGAGAAATCGATATAGTATTGTCGGTCTTGTTGATTTGCTACTGCCAGGGTGTAGCTGGGATTGCAAGCTTTATAAAATTTCTGTAAATTTAGTTCCATACCCTGTTCTCTGTTTGATAATATTATGCCTTAATAACTTCTTCATTTAACTGTTGTACTAATCCGAACAATTTGCCAGTTGATTTTAATGTTTTATTGGGCGATAAATATTTAGATGTATAGCGGAAACCGCCATCAAAACTCCTACTTAAATACAGTTGGTTCAAGCGTTAGGACTTTAGTCCTGTAGTTTTCAAGAAAACTCAAGCGATCACTACAAACAGGTTCCGCGAATTTGTATATTAAAATCAAAGACGAAGAATGGACGGTAATGTTCTCGAAAGAGGGTATTTTATTACGGTTAACCGAATCGATTTGCATTGCATATATCTTTTATATCGTTTCCGACTGCATCGTCAGGTGATAAATTAGAGGGCAATTCATGAATGATTTTTACCAGTCGCCACCTATCTCGGCGGAATTTTCAGTTGTTCGATTCACAGTCAACAGTCAACAGTCAACAGTCAACAGTCAACATCATGAGGAGTGCAACCGGAATTGATATTATTTATAGGTCAACCGCAGATGCTAAGCAGATAAACACAGATAATAATTCGCGATCGGAAATCGATATTTAAGAGCAATTAACTCTAATCCTCAAACCCTCACCCACGGTCAACAATCGCATTTGGCTGGCGTTCAGAAAATCAGAAAAACAACAGCCAAAAATAAAACAGATACTCGAATTGTACCAACTTCAATAAATTAATGCGCGATCGCGCTTCCCTCTCCTCCCTCTCCTTCCTCACTCTGCGCCCTCTGCGCCCTCTGCGGTAAAAAAACTCCAAACTATACAACAAACAAAAAAAGGGCTGGTAACTACACCAGCCCCTCAACTAATTTGAGACATTAAATTACAACTAATTTAAGATCTCAAACCTCAAATCAGTCTAACTTCTGTCGATCGCTGCTACCGGCTCAAAACTCGGAACCACAACATCAGCATTCTGCTTAGTCAACTGGTTGTACAGCCTTTCAGTATTCGGGAAATTAGCAGCAGGGAGAGTCGGGAAGCGGCGGTAAGGAACAGTATCCTCGCCAAACGCTTCAGCATATTCAACGCTGTTCAACATCGCGTTGATAAAGCCCTTAATCCCTTGGCTTGCCAAGATTTGGTTGTACGTCCGAATCTCCGCTTGATTGCGAGGAGCGCGGCCCAAGAAGTGCTTCGTTCCCAACTCAATCACCTTAGTGTTGGGATAAGGTGCGTAGAACTGTTTCACGTACAGCGACGAGCAACCCAAAGCCTCAATAAACTCTTTGAGATTGATTTCATTGTTGCCCAGTTTGCTTTCCAGCGCCGTGAATTCATTCTTCACAACATACGGATGGATGTCGCGCTCAAAAACTTGACGGTAAGCAGCTTGAATTAAAGTTTTCAAAGCTACCTTGTCCGAAGTAGTCGTCAGCTTGAACACCTTAGTTTGTTCGCGCCGCTTGCTGACACCTTGAGCAATCCGAGTTTGTAACTCGATATCGCCCGGAGAGCTGGCAGTACCAAGTTCAACAAACCGAGGTGTTTCTGTCGCCGTCTCAAGGTTGACCTTTTTCTCACCAAAGGAGCCTGTACGCATCGTCCGCATCGACAAACCAGCCGGAGTCACGTAGCGCTCGTAGGGGACTGTATCTTCCCCGAAAGCTTCGTTGTACTCCATGCTGTCCATGATGCCATCGACAAGCGCGTAGAAACCCTTCTTGGCGCAAATGTCAAAGTAAGCGTTCATTTCCTGGCGGCCGTAGGTAGGGCGTCCCAGGAGTCGGCGGTGGATGTACTCGATCGCCTTACAAACGTACAGCTTGCTCCAGTACATATTGCGGAACACGTCAGACTTCGCCAACATCCGAATAAACTCGCGCATCGGAATGTCGCCGTTTTCCAGCTTAATTTCCGCCACCTTTTGGCGCTGGCCGTCGAACACATCGCGACCGAACACTTGCAGGTAAGCAGCCCGAATCACCGCTTGGGTGGAGCTTTCGGTATATTTGACACTAGAAGCACTGCTGTAGCCGCTAGAGACACCGCGAGTTGATTTTTTCGGAGATGTGTAACCACCGGGGAGCTGGTCTAATTTAAAGACCTTGGGGCCGAGAGAGCCTGGAGCCTTACCCCTGGCATCCGGGTTGCTCAATTGGTTTTCAATACCAGCACCTTGACGGATCAGGATGCGTCGGGTGTCTTTGCCGAAGGGAGCCGGACGGCTCTTGGGGTTGCGAGTTTCTTTCGGGAAAATCGCGCCGAACTGAATTTCTAAGGGGTCATTACCAACACCGTAAACGTGCTGGTCTGGTAGCGGCTGGGTGTAGCCAGCAAACAAGGTGATGAACTGAGGAACTTTGCGGAACGGAGCGCTGAAATTGAACAGATCAATTTGTGGGCCCCAGTTGCGGCATTCCTGAGCTTCCTGGCCCAAACCGCGCAGGTAAGGAACTGTTTCTTCGCCGAAGTAGTCGGAATATTCCTGGGAATAAACCATTGCGTCTACGAGGCCTGCGAGGCCGCTTTTGGTGACGATCGCAAAATACTTGCTAAATTCCTCCCGCGAGCTCAAACCGCGGCCCAGGAAGTGGCGGGCTGCCAGTTCTACAGCGCGGCTGTTGACAAACGGCTCGTAGAATTGCTGGCGGTACAGAGGAGATGTACCCAAACGGCGGATAAACTCTTTCATCGAGATTTCGCCGTTTTTGACCTTAGATTCCAGGTCAGAAATGCTTTGGCTGTAAGCGCGGGTAATGTCGCGCTCGAATACTTGGCGGTAAGCTGCTTTGACTATTTCTTGCTTTTCGCTTGACGACAGACCGGTTTTCATCGCGAATTTCGATCGTCTCTCGGCTGCGTTGAAGTAGATTTGAGGCAGTTGCAGCCCTTGCTGGTCGTTGGTTTCCCGCTGGCGCACCTTGTCTGAGGGTGTCGGAGCTTTGAATTCGGTAATTGCTACGTCGAAATACTGTGCGACGATCGTGCGTCCGGCCTCATCATTCTTGAAATAACCCAAGGATGCAGCCTTCATTTCCTGCATTGCCACAATTGTAGCCGCGGAAGAGCAAGCATTTTCGATAATTTCCCGCAATCCGCGCACGTTCACCGAAATAATGTTCGGGTCGCCTGCGACGATCGCGTAGGTGATGTAGCGCAAAAACCAGCTCAAATCCCGCAGAGATTTGGTCATGTTGCTCGGGCCGTAGCGCGAGACATTAATCGGCCCAAATCCAGCAGGAACTGGGCCGCCACCGCCACCGTTGCTCGAAAACAGATTTCCCAAGCCCAACAATCCGCCACCTGAACCAGAGCCGTTGCCGTTGCCGCCGCCACCCGCGCGACCTTCAACGTAGGTAACAGTTCCCAGTTTCATGCCATCAGAGACATTAACCGAGCCGCCACGAGCCGCACCAGCCATTGCCATCACAGGTTCTGCCGGTCTTTCCAAAAATGCCAGTGGGGAACCGCCGACAAAAATTCGGTTGGCGGCCCGAGACACTATCAGTTCTGAGTTTCTCGTCAGCGTCTCAGAAATTGCGATCCTCATCGCACCGGAACTGAAATAAGTTGCCAGTTCGCTAAGTTCGCCCCGCTGTAGGAAGCGGTCTTGCTGTTCTGCTTGCGAAATCGTTGCGACCGGTACAGTTTGATATAGTTGCGGACGCGCAACTGAGCTTCCACCACTTGCTTTTACAGTCATTAGACTCCTTCGCTCCCTATCTAAATCGTTACAGCATTTACCCAGACTAACCTTGCCTTCTCATGCAAGTACAACTAGGTATTTTGCTTTGTTTACTTTTTGCCTTCACCTTTGAAGAGGTTGGGGCGCTTACTTTCTTAGATTAAAATGTTTTGGTTTCATCTTTCGTTCTGCCGGGAAATGTCCGACCCGAAGACAGGCACGCGGCACTTCCTCCGCCCTTGCTTTGCCCCTAGACCCCCGGCAAAAATTATTTGCAGGAAAGCTCGCGAGCGGGCGATCGCAGCAACTGCCGTTTATTCAGGAACAAGAAAATCCAAAATTTTCTTCTGCCTTTTGCTGGGCCTTTTACTTTTTGCCGAAAGACGCCTCCGTTTTACCCGAAAGCTCAGCATTGGGTGATTGACAGTCCTCGTTTGTTAAAAAGCCTGTCGAGACTTATTGTATAGATTCACGAGAGCTTATATGAGAAAAAATGATAAGTTTTATTACGCGCCAACTGTCAGTCGATTTGAAATTTGAGATTTTTGATTTGAGATTGACTCACGCGAAACAATAACAGTTTACCACGTAGCGCCCTTCTGTCGGAGCTCGGGACAATCTCAAAACTCACGCACTAACCCCTCACCCACCTATGAATACTACGCCTGATATCAGTGCTGCCGTGCGGCGGCTTTACGATACTTTCCCTTTCCCGCCCGATCCTTTGTCAGATGAACCGCCGCCTGGGTACAACTGGCGCTGGAGTTGGCCTGATGCTTACAATTTTTGCACTGGCCAAAAGCCGCCAAAACTCGATATTCGGATTTTAGACGCTGGCTGCGGCACTGGTTCGAGCACCGATTATCTGATTCACCTCAATCCTGAAGCTTCGGTGACGGCGATCGACCTGAGTGCGGGTGCTTTGAAGGTAGCACAAGAACGCTGTCGGCGATCGGGAGCGCGCGAAGCTGATTTTCGTCACCTCAGCTTGTACGATGCCGCCGAGTTAGAGGGCGAGTTTGATTTGATCAACTGCGTGGGCGTGCTGCACCATTTACCCGATCCGATCCGGGGCATTCAAGCGCTGGCGGCGAAGTTGGCGGCGGGCGGTTTGATGCACATTTTTGTGTATGCTGAGCTCGGACGCTGGGAAATTCAACTGATGCAAAGGGCGATCGGACTTCTCCAAGGCCCGCAAAAAGGTGACTATCCCGATGGTGTGAAAGTCGGTCGTCAAATCTTTGCTTCTTTACCAGAAAACAACCGTCTTGTCAAGTACGAAAAACAGCGTTGGGCAGGAGAAAATCAGCGGGACGAATGTTTTGCTGATATGTACGTTCACCCGCAGGAAATTGACTACAATATTGAGACTTTGTTCGAGTTAATTGACGCTTCGGGATTGGAATTTATCGGTTTCTCAAATCCGGGATATTGGCAGTTAGAAAGACTTTTGGGGAAAGCGCCGGAATTGATAGAAAGAACTCAGGGTTTGACGGAAAGAGAGCTTTATCGATTAATTGAATTGTTGGATACGGAAATC
The DNA here is from genome assembly GCF_036700765.1 of Microcoleus sp. S1D4. Taxonomy (NCBI): domain Bacteria; kingdom Bacillati; phylum Cyanobacteriota; class Cyanophyceae; order Oscillatoriales; family Microcoleaceae; genus Microcoleus; species Microcoleus sp. S1D4. The sequence continues at coordinate 142,943 of NZ_JAUBPP010000006.1, read as the reverse complement.
ACTCATTACGAGTTTTTCTTGGGTAAAAAGCCTGTTAATAAAATTGATTGGTCGGACGATAAGGCACTTTTGGCGGCAATTCCAGAGTTGAGTAGTTGTATGCACGGTTGGCCGAGTCAACAAGTGTTTGATTGCAATTACCAATTGCTCAATTTGTCAAGTGCGGAATTTGAGTTTTTGCAAGGTTGTGTACCCCCCCCAGCCCCCCCTTATCAAGGGGGGGAGAAAGAGGGAACCTCGCTTGGGCAAGGTAAAGGTGGGAAGAGTGTTGGGGAGATTTTGGCGGATGTGGAGATGGGATTGGATGAAGTGCGATCGATCTTATCAAAACAGCTAATTTTGCTAACACCGTGCGATCGGATATAACAATCGACAACAGGGGAATTGAGGACACGGCAATGCCGTTTCCCTACCCCAAAATAATCGATCGATCCCCCTCGCAACAGATGTAACCATCGCTAGATTAACTGTAGGGAAACGGCACTGCCGTGTCCTGATTGTGGGTAACTTCCCGTAAAATCCAAAATCCCAAATGGATTGACACAGGCCCCCCTCTGCGGCTACGCTTTGAAGTTAGAGGTTGCTTTGCTTGTAGAGGAAGTAGCCCGCGTCGCCCAAAAATCTAGTTGCACTGCCCAAAGCTGCTGGTAACAGCAATGGACAGCATAACCGCCAAACTGATATCAGCAGTCTGGAGGCTAACGGAGTATCTTAACATCCTCTGTAGCCGCCCTGCTATGTGTGGAAATGCGGGGCGGCTGGGTTTTTGGGTTTTTCTAGAAAACCCAAAACCAGGAGAACATATTATGTCACAGGAATTCTTGCCTGACGACAACAAATTCGATCGGCCAAATGACGGCTCAGCAGCAGAATCGGAACAGGATGTGGTGTGTGTAACGGTGACAGGTTCGCCCAAGGGTGTCAGGGAAACCATACTCACCTTGTAAGTAACCGGACACAATTAATTACATCAAGCCTTTTGAAGAGGCAAGGTTTTTAGGCGGTATTTTGGGTAATTAATTGTGTCCTACTACTTACCGCCTGGGATTTGCCCAAGTTGGCGATTGGAGTCCCCTACAACGTGCAGCTAATCTGAACCAAGTGATGAGTGTGCTGATTCGCCGTCGGAAGCGCAAAGCGTAGGTGTTTGCTCGTTCCCAGGCTAAGGCCTGGGAACACATTCCATGAGCATCTGCCTCCTGTTTTTGTTTTTATCCGCTAGCGAGGCAGAGCCTCTGGATCTCGGTTCCCAGGCTAAGGCCTGGGAACCAGTTAATAAGACAAATATCAGGCACGTTATTTTACTCAATCAGGATAAGAGCATATCCTGATTTAGAGGCTGAAACATCTATAAATCAAGCTAGGCGGGGAAACTCCAATATCCCCGCCTAAGCCCTAGAAACCCTGCTATTACGTGAAAAAATCGGTATTTCCTCTTTAACCATTCATTTTAATTTTCCAAATTCTATATGAAAGTATCTTTCTTTTTTACTAATAGTTTGATATTCACCATTCAAATCAGCCTGATTTGTTAAATACTTAGCCGCTAAATTAAAATCAAAATCAAATGTTTCTGTGTAAGTGTTTCTTAAAGTGTATTCTTGTATTTTGTTAAGATTAAATCGTCGGCTTTCAAATATAGAAAGTAGTTTACTGTCATCAGAAAACCATAAAGAGTTCTCTAACAAATCTGAATCTATATCAACAACATTACCTTCAAAAGTGACAACTAAATCTTTATTTCTCTCAAATTTACTAGAAAGGTTTGCACCTCCCTGGGCATCAACGAAAACTGTATCAACTCCTGTATTGATAGAACCTGATTTCTGTTCATTATCAATTTCCATAATTCTTAGCGACTTAGCTCCCATCCGACCGAGAAGCACTATTAATTCATCATCCTTTTCTAAAGCTAAGTTTTTATGATAATGTTCAAGACGAGTCAGACGTAAACCGTCACGGGGATGTTGAGTATAAGTGCCAATTGAAAGATTGCGACTTCTAGGATATTTTGTTCTAGCCATCTCAAGCGATATAATTTCCACTTTCTCCATTTGACTAGCGATATTTGGTAAAATATTTGCGATAGTCTTTCTTATAAGCATCTTAGGAAATTGAGTAGACAAGGCTTCAAGAAAGTTAAATTCACCATCCTTTATCTTATCAGTAGGTGACAGAAAACTAAATATAAAATCAATAGGACTAGCTTTAACTTTAGCTTTGTTTTCTTCTTCTTCTAACAGTTTTGCAAATTGTTCTTCGCTTTGTCGTATAATTTCAGCCTCTTGTTGTAACAAAAAACTTTCTATGTTATAGTTTTTGATTGAAAAAGATTCTCTTTCACTTTCAGTATCAATAGTTGTGTTAGCATGAGCAATTTTTATGATTTTCATTTCTATTCACTCCTCTTCTAGCCTAAATTACTGTATTACAATCACATTTTTGTGCCTAAAACTTGTCACACTTGCAGCTAAATCAGGAAATTACAGACTTTTCCTGATTTAGATGTCTAAACTATTACTAATCGGTCGGCTGCTCCAGTACCGGATTTAGTAGCGCGTTAGTACAAGTTATCTTTTCGCCATCATCTATCATATCCCCACTAACAAAACCAATCACATTATGTGCTATTGATATGTTAGTTTCAGGAAGTGGGTTAATAAACCATATTTCCCTATTAGCATTAGATTGAAAAGTATATAGCCTTATATTTTCCCCTATTTGTTTTAAATACTTAACAACAGATTGGTCTAAGATAATCTCGCGATTTTTACAGACAGGATTATCTAAAATTGCAGTGCCATCATCTTGGTCACTGAACAATAAACCATAGTAAGGTTTAGCAACTACATTATTATTCTCATCTTTCTTTTCGTAAATGAATTCAAGAGTTGTATTAGAATCTGACATGAATTTTTTCGTTTTAATGTTTAAACACGAACTATAACACACATCAACCATTCATGTATAGACATTTAATAAAAATCTGCTAAACCTACGAACCGATTCAACTTTAGCAACAGTCCTACACAACGCTAAAAATCCGAACCGCACTCACCGCGCTGTGACCGCTCAGACCGTGGCAGCCGTACCAAACACGCTTAGGGTAAGATTTAGGCAGCGGTGGCAGTGCTTAAAATACAATCAGGCATATCCTGACCGAGGACTTGAAAGTGCTACACTTAAGAAAGTGATTATTTTCCAAAAAAACTTACTAAAAGACCGTTAACAGTAAATAAAAATGCACTCAACACAAGACAAATTATTGCGGGGTTAAGTAATTTTTTTATTTTATTGGCTGTTGTAAAATAGTCTACACTTAATTCTTTATTCAGTTGTATAAACTTACTTTTAGATTGTTCAGGAAGCTCATATAAAAATATATCTGTATTGTTTTCAGTTGCATCTGTATAAGATGTAATATCTACTTTAGAATTAGATATTGATGCCAAACCCAATAAAGTTATTGCAGAAAAACAGGTAAAGAAAGCTAATATTTTAGTAATTTTGTAACTTGGTTGTGAATCTGACAATTCTAGAATGAATCGTAGTAACACACCCCCAAAACCCAAAAAGGTTGCTACTCGCGATCTAAGATTGTCAATCTGACTCTTAATATGATTTAAATTATCTTTAGTATAGGTATAGGCTAAGTCAATAATTTCAACATTAGCAATATTAATATCAGAATCTTCCATATATTTACACCAAGATTTGAGGCAATGCCATTTTTTAACAATTTAACCACGATATAGCAGCGGTAGCAACTGTACAGCCGATCGCCCTTACGGACAATCATCGCGACCGCTCCAACCGTACAGTGTTGACACTTGCTCCGAACCGCACTCACCGCTCTCTCAGTGCCACCGCTCCCACACCCTCCCAGTTTTTAAAAAAGCAGTAGGTTGTGACGTGCGAGTGTGACGGAAAAAAGCTAGACCGCCACCGCTCCAATCCGATCGCTCCGACCGTGGCAACCTTGCCAGACGTTAGGCCCACGCTAGACCCGCAAACTTTGCCTGTGATGCAACTCTGCCAGCCTTGCTACTGCCACAGGTGGAATCATCCCAAAACCCGCTAGACCCCGCCAGATGGTGCATTTTTTAGCCTTGCTTGTGGTGTCGAGTCGATCGCCCCGTGTCGATCGGACTGCCGCCAATTTTGGAGTCTTATTGGTGGAAAACCCTACTAAATTCGGCAGACATCAAAGCCTGTCTTGCTTTTGCCGCAGACCATGAGAAAACTGATCCGCCTTGGCTACTTTCAACGTCAGGGTTCTTTTTTTCTCACTACTTGCTCAAACCTGAAATCCTGACCTCAACAAACCAGGATTATTTACAGGTATAATTACGCTTATTAGTACAAAATATTGCTTTATGGACTACCACGACATCATCACAATTGAACCGGGAAAACGCAGTGGCAAACCATGTATTCGGGGAATGCGAATCACCGTCTACGACATCTTAGAATATCTCGCCGGTGGCATGACGGAAGCAGAAATTCTGGAAGATTTTTCAGAATTAACTTCGGCAGACATCAAAGCCTGCCTTGCTTTTGCCGCAGATCGTGAAAAAAAGTTATTTGTGGCATCCCTGTGAAACTACTGTTGGACGAAAACCTCTCAGACCGAATTCTTCAAAGAATTATCGGTTTGTATCCCGATTCTGCTCATGTCAAGACCCTAGGACTGACAAATACTGATGATGCAGAAATTTGGGAATATGCAAAGGCAAATGATTTTGTGATTGTTTCCAAAGATTCTGACTTTCATCAACGGAGTTTACTTTACGGTCATCCTCCCAAATTTATTTATCTCCGTGTTGGCAATTGCTCAACATCTAAAATTGTTCAAATTCTGCGAGATGAAATCGACATCATTAGTCAGTTTGGAGATAGAGAAGCAGAGAGTATACTGGTATTGTCGTAGCATGAAACAAAAAAAGCAAAGACTGAGGAGAGATCAACTTAAGGAGTTTACAGGAGTGAATAAAATATCCAGCAAGTTAAGCTAATATAAAGTTGTCGATCTCAGCTCAATAATCCACTGAAAATGATGAAAGCAGACACCATCGAAATTGTTGGTTTTCATGGACATATTTACTTCGACGCTGATAATCGCGATGCCGCAGCGCGTGTACGAGAAGGATTGACTCAGTTTGAGGTGCAGCTTGGGCGTTGGCATGACAAACCCATTGGCCCCCACCCGCAAGCAATGTATCAAGTTGCATTTTTACCAGACCAGTTTGGCAAAGTCGTTCCCTGGTTAATGCTGAATCGTGAGGGGCTCGATATTCTCATTCACCCTGAAACAGGCGACGATGTGGCCGACCATACGAAACATTCTTTGTGGCTAGGAGAGAAACTAGAGTTGAATGTCGAAGTCCTGCGACCTAAAACAGGTAACGCCAGCTTATGATCGATCCGCGCGCAAGGCGAGGGCGTTAGTTCAGACTGACTTATCGCTGATAAGAGATAATTAGCCGCCGATTAGAGACATGGTGCGGCGACTATAATTTCCTGTATTTATTAATAATCGTTATAATATCCTTAACAAATGACTGAAGAAATGTATGAAAATTAGAGCAATCATCCATCCCGCAGAAGAAGGTGGCTATTGGGCTGAAGTTCCCGCACTTCCCGGGTGCATTACCGAAGGAGATACTATGGAAGAAGTGGTGGCTAATTTAAAAGATGCGATGGTCGGTTGGCTCGATGTTGCTAATAGTCGTGAAGCAATTGCCTCCACAGATAAAGTTGTTGAAATTGCTGTATGAAATGAAATCTATTTCAGGAAAGCGACTGTGCAAAATAGTAGAGCAGAAAGGTTGGGTTTTGAAAAGAGTTACTGGCAGTCATCATATCTATGAAAACGCCGAAATAGAACAAATTTTGTCAATTCCAGTTCACCGGAATCAAGATTTGAAAGTTGGAACCTTAAGAGCCTTGATGAAAACAGCCCAGCTATCTGAGGAAGATTTACAAAGTTTGTCTTAGGTATAATGTATTTTGAGAGCGATCGATTTCGGGTAGTTTACCCGCCGATTTGAGACATGGTGCGGCTGTAATTTCCTTGAGTAGTTCCCGAATCCCGCTGCTTGAAATTAATCTCCGGTTTAATCTCTAATATGTGTCGCACTCGATCGCGCAATTCGCCTGTAGACACCCCATCCCGTAAAGCAGTTTTTAAGTCAATTTGACCAGTTTCGTTCAGCAGACAAGGCCGCAACCACCCGTCAGCAGACAAACGCATCCGATTGCACCGATCGCAAAAACACTCCGACATTTGGCTGATAAATCCCAAAGTGCCCTTCGCCCCCGGAATTTGAAACACATCCGCCGGCCCATTTCCGCGCACTCCCGACTCAGCCAACCCGTATTTATCGCTAATTTGTTGCCGCAAATCTGCCGATGCTACCCAACCTTTATCGCCAAATAAGTCGCCATTGCCGATCGGCATAAACTCAATAAATCTAACGTGCCAATTCCGGTTAATTGTTAATTCTGCCAAATCCAATATTTCCCCGTCATTCACACCGGGAATCACCACAACATTCAATTTCAGCGGGTCAAATCCTGCTTGATAAGCCGCTTGAATTCCTTCCCAAACTTGCATCCAGCGCGATCGTCCCCGACTACCAATTATCTTATCAAAAGTCTCCGGTTCCAGCGAATCCAAACTAATATTAATCCGGCGCAAACCAGCATTGTAGAGATTTTCCGCCATTCCCGCCAGCAAAAAGCCATTAGTTGTCATTGACAAATCTCGCGTTTCCGGCATTGAGGCGATCGACCTCACCAATTCCACCACCCCAGGGCGCAGCAGCGGTTCCCCACCAGTCAACCGAAACTTCGTAAATCCCACGGGTATAAAAACTTCCCGCAACAGAGTTAGCAATTCCGAGTGAGTTAACAACTGCTGCTGCAATACATAGTCCAACTCGCTACCTTCCGGCATACAGTAGAGACAGCGGAAGTTGCAGCGGTCTATCAAGCTAATCCGAAGGTAGTCTACGGTATCCATGTCAATAGTTTGTAATATTATTTAATTATAAATGCCGATCGCATTTTCTGCAATTATTGATAGAGAGCAATAAACCTGTATCAATTTCTTTTCACCTTCCCCCTCCTCTCTTCCTGGGCGCCCTCTGCGCCCTCTGCGGTTAATAAAAAAAATATCATTCACAACTAAAATAAACTTGCTAACTATATGTTCTTTGAATTTGAAGCTGATTTTGTCGAAGCTTTGCGCTGCATCCCCATGCAAGTACGTCTCAAGTTAGATACTTGCGGCATTAAATTGAAGTTGCAGGATTGGAATCATTTTAACCAAGCAGAACGTCAAATGCTTGTAGAGAAACCTTGCTTGACACCAGCAGAAATTATTGATTACCGAGAAAAGCTAAATCAAATATTAATTCAACAGACAGGCAAACCGGGAACAGATTTGGCGGTTGATGAAAATCCCCCGTGGATGGATGCTGCAACTGTACCGGAGTCTGTTTCTGCAAAAGCGCAAGAGCTCGGCGTGACAATTTCTTTGGCCCAGTGGGCGAGTTTGCAGCCTCTACAGCGATTTGCTTTGATTAAGCTTAGTCGATCGAGCCACGAGAATAAAAATTTCATCCCGGCTGTTCGAGAGTTTAAGGTGATTGAATGAGTTGGAGTTTTAATTAACCGCAGAAATTTACCGACCAGACACCTGTTCTACAGAGGAGCGAGATCGGAGACTGATCCGCATTATATTAAAAGATTATATATATTGAGAAATACATCAAAAAAAAATATAATTGCCGTATAAAAACAGTGATTGTGGTAAGGGCGATCGATCTGTGATACAACCGCTGCCTGCTACGAGCGTAAAACGTTTATGCTATGCACGCTTGCCTCGCCACAGTACCTCGGCTCTACTCTTCTCTGACGCCGATCAAAAAATTCATTTTTTTTTAAGTTATGTTACCTGCACATGGTATTATTCGATCTGAAGTGTACGAGCTGTAGCTTTTGTCACACTTATCGCTACAAGACGGTTTCAACCGAATTAATTGTAGTGGGAGTCAACTAACACCGACTGCTTTAAAAGTCAAGTAACCTTGTCAGATCAATCTCGCGCATCCATCGCTGAAACGGGGGACATCTCTCAGATAGGTTCGTCCGAACCGGAGTCCACCGACGCTATGCAAGATTTCTACAAACTTCAGCAACAGTTGTTTGTAGTCTCGCTCGCCTTCACGGGAATAGTTTTTATCTCGGTGTGGATTTTTTATTCGCTCAACATTGCCCTAAATTACTTGATTGGGGCGATCGCCGGTGTGGTTTACTTGAGAATGTTGGCCAAAGACGTTGAACGTCTGGGCTCGCAAAAGATGAGTCTGAGTAAAAATAGGTTAGCTGTATTTATTGGGTTGATAGTAGTAGCAACTCAGTGGAACCAGCTACAGATTTTGCCCATATTTTTGGGATTTCTGACATATAAAGTCGCGATCGTCTTTTATATGCTGCAAAGCCTGTTTGTTCCAGACCCGCAAAACGGGTCAGGCAGTCGGTGAACCCTCCACTGTGTGAACTTCTTGTGAATGGAAATGCTAAATGTCTTAAATGCCTTTAATGCTTTTCCCCTCGCTGAGTTGGAAGTTGGTAAACATTTCTACTGGCACATCGGCAGTCTCAAAGTTCACGGACAGGTATTCATCACCTCCTGGATTGTGATTGCTCTCCTTGTAACAGCATCCCTGTTGGCAACTCGCAATATGCAGAGAATTCCACGCGGAATGCAAAACTTCATGGAGTATGCCTTAGAATTCATTCGAGACTTGGCTAGAAATCAACTTGGCGAGAAAGAGTACCGTCCCTGGTTGCCATTTATTGGCACTTTGTTCCTGTTTATTTTTGTATCCAATTGGTCGGGGGCTTTAGTTCCTTGGAAACTAATTAAGTTGCCAGAAGGCGAACTAGCTTCTCCGACTAACGACATCAACACGACGGTAGCACTTGCTTTGCTGACTTCTCTGGCATATTTTTATGCGGGTTTCAGCAGGCGGGGTTTGGGTTATTTTAGAAAGTACATCGAACCAACCCCAATTTTGTTGCCGATCGCGATTTTGGAAGATTTCACCAAGCCTCTTTCCCTAAGCTTCCGTTTATTTGGTAACATTTTAGCGGATGAATTAGTGGTAGCGGTTCTGGTGCTATTAGTTCCCCTGTTCGTACCTCTGCCCGTAATGATGTTGGGTCTGTTTACCAGTGCGATTCAAGCCTTGGTATTTGCCACCTTGGCAGGAGCCTACATTCACGAAGCATTGGAAGGACACGGCGACGAACATCACGATTAACTCCTCTGAATTGGCGAACGGTTAATAGTAATATCTCAGAAGTCAGGAGTCCAATCGATGACTGATGACTGATGACTAATGACTAATGACTAATTGCCGAATATCTGTCTTTCATTCTGTACACTAAGGTTAAGGAAATTTATCATGAATCCGACAATTGCTGCTGCTTCTGTTATCGCCGCTGGTCTAGCTATTGGTTTGGGCGCGATTGGACCTGGTATCGGTCAAGGTAATGCAGCCGGTCAAGCAGTAGAAGGTATTGCCCGCCAGCCGGAAGCAGAAGGCAAAATTCGCGGTACTCTCCTGCTGAGCTTAGCATTCATGGAATCCCTGACCATCTACGGTCTGGTTATTGCATTGGTATTGCTGTTTGCTAATCCTTTCGCTTAATACTGAAGGACTGCAAAAAAGGGGCGGATGTCTTTCCGCCCCAAAAACAAGGAGGAACTAAAAGTGTTTGATTTTGATGCAACTTTGCCTTTGATGGCGTTGCAGTTCCTAGCTTTGACGGTAATTATGAATGCGGTTTTCTATAAACCCATGACTAAGATGCTGGACGAGCGGGAGGAATACATCCGTACCACTAAAATTTCAGCTAAGGAACGCTTGGTGAAATCCCAGAATTTAGCGCAGGAATACCAACAAAAACTGGGAGAAACTCGCAAACAGTCTCAAGCCGTAATTGCTGCGGCTCAAGCAGATGCCAAAAAAATCGCGTCGGAAAAAGTAGCTGATGCTCAAAAAGAAGCTCAAGCGGCACGAGAAAAGGCAAGCTCTGAGATAGAGCAGCAAAAACAAGAGGCAATGCGCTCGCTAGAACAAGAGGTAGATACTCTGAGCCGACAAATTCTGGAAAAGTTATTAGGCACAGCATTGGTCAAATAGCTCGATCGAACAGGTTTAATTTTTGGGTAAAATTAAAAAGCTCAAATCTCAAATCGGTTCGTCCAACCTGCACGCGCAATTATGGAAGAGTATCATGGGGACTGTTTTATTGCTAGCCACAGAAGCTAGCGCAGAAGGTGGTTTCGGTTTAAATTTCGATATTTTTGAAACCAACCTGATTAACCTGATCATTGTTATTGGAGTGCTGTTTTACTTCGGGCGCGGCTTTTTAGGAAATATTCTTACCGAAAGACGCAACGCTATCGAAGAAGCGATTAAAGAAGCAGAAACGCGCCAAAAAGATGCAGCAGCAGCTTTAGCAGAACAACAGCAAAAATTGACTCAGGCTCAAGCAGAAGCGGAACGGATTCGAGCCGCTGCACAAGAAAATGCGATCGCAGCCAAAGAAGTAATTTTAGCTCAAGCGGCGCAGGACGTTGAACGCATGAAAGCAACAGCAGGTCAAGAGCTGGACGCAGAACGAGAAAAAGCCGTCGCTCAACTCAGAGCAAGAGTTGCTGCAATGGCACTAGAAAGAGTGGAAAGCCAGTTAAAAAATAGCTTGGACGAGAGCGCTCAACACCAATTAATCGATCGCAGCATTGCGTTACTCGGAGGCTAAAACGTGAGTACAGTCAGCACAGAAGTCTTGCAGCCTTACGCATCTGCCTTGATGTCACTGGCTCAGTCCAGCAATCTCTCAGAGAAGTTCGGCGAAGACATTCGTTCTTTACTTGACCTGCTAAAAAATTCGGAAGATTTGCGTCAATTTTTAGCCAATCCGCTGGTAAAATCGGATGCTAAAAAAGCCGTAATTAAGCAAATAGCGGGTGAAGAAATGAACCCCTTGATGCACAACTTTCTGAAGCTTTTAGTAGACAAAGGAAGAATTCTTTTTTTAGAAGGAATTGGTCAACAATACTTGGCCAAACTCCGAGAACTAAACCAAACAGTATTGGCAGAAGTTACATCTGCCGTCCCGCTTTCAGATGCTCAATTGCAGACTGTTCGCGAGAAAGTGCAGGCGATGACCAGCGCTAAAAATGTAGAAATTGAAACCAAAATAGACGCAGATTTAATCGGCGGTGTGGTAATCAAAGTAGGCTCTCAAATAATTGATGCCAGCCTGCGGGGACAATTGCGCCGTCTGGGAATTCGCTTGAATTCTTAATTGAAGGAAGAAGGAAGAAGGAAGAAGGAAGCCGGTATTCGGGAAGCATCAAAGAGGAAGGAGGAATAAGTGAATTTCTGTTTTCAAGTTGTTAGTCCCAAATTCTTAGTACCAAATCTCAATTCTTTCTTGAAGAAGGGAGAAGGAAGAAGGAAGCCGGTATTCGGGAAGAATCAAACAGGAAGCAGGAATAAATGAATTTATGTTTTCGAGTTGCTAGTCCCAAATTCTTACTACCAAATCTCAATTCTTTCTTGCCGAAAACATCGATCGAAAACTGACAACTGACACATAATAATTAACATGGCAGCAATCAGACCTGACGAAATTAGCAGCATTATTCGCCAGCAAATTGAACAGTACGACCAAGATGTAAAAGTCTCTAACGTCGGTACTGTTTTGCAAGTAGGCGACGGCATTGCCCGGATTTATGGCTTGGATAAAGCTATGTCCGGCGAATTGCTAGAATTTGCCGACGGCACCGTGGGCATCGCACTGAACCTCGAACAAGATAACGTCGGTGCAGTGTTGATGGGCCAAGGCCTAGGCATTCAAGAAGGTTCGGTAGTTACTGCTACTGGCAGAATTGCTGAAGTCCCCGTTGGTGAAGCAATGTTGGGACGGGTAGTTGATGCTTTGGCGCGTCCGATTGACGGCAAGGGCGAAATTAAAACTACTGAGTCTCGGTTGATTGAATCTCCGGCACCAGGGATTGTTTCTCGCCGTTCTGTTTACGAACCGATGCAAACAGGAATTACCGCTATTGATGCGATGATTCCTGTGGGAAGAGGACAGCGGGAACTGATTATTGGCGACCGTCAAACCGGTAAAACTGCGATCGCAATTGACACAATCATCAACCAAAAATCGGAAGATGTAATTTGCGTCTACGTGGCGATCGGTCAAAAAGCTTCTACAGTAGCTAACATCGTCAACGTCCTGCAAGAAAAGGGCGCGATGGACTACACAATCGTCGTAGCAGCCAACGCTAGCGACCCCGCAACCCTGCAATATTTGGCGCCCTACACTGGTGCTAGCTTAGCCGAGTATTTCATGTACAAAGGCAAGCACACTTTGGTCATTTACGATGACCTTTCCAAGCAAGCACAGGCCTACCGCCAAATGTCCTTGTTGCTGCGCCGTCCTCCCGGTCGCGAAGCTTATCCCGGAGACGTGTTTTACCTGCACTCTCGCTTGCTAGAACGCGCTGCTAAATTGAGCGACGATTTGGGCGAAGGCAGCATGACTGCTTTGCCAATTATCGAAACCCAAGCTGGTGACGTTTCTGCTTACATTCCGACGAACGTAATTTCGATTACCGACGGTCAAATCTTCCTTTCTTCTGACTTGTTTAACTCTGGTTTGCGTCCAGCAGTAAACCCCGGTATTTCGGTATCGCGGGTAGGTTCTGCGGCTCAAACTAAGGCAATGAAAAAAGTAGCCGGTAAGGTGAAATTGGAATTGGCGCAGTTTGAAGAACTGGCAGCATTTTCTCAGTTTGCTTCTGACTTGGATAAAGCTACTCAAAATCAATTGGCGCGGGGTCAACGCTTGCGGGAACTGTTGAAACAGGACCAAAGTTCGCCCCTGCCGATGAACGAACAAGTGGCTATAATCTATGCCGGTATTAACGGCTACATGGATGATATCGCTGTGGAAAAAGTCACGAAGTTTACTGTTGGTTTGCGCGATTATTTACGGACTAGCAAGCCGAAGTACGGCGAAATCGTTCAAGGCGGAAAGGCCTTGACTGATGAAGCTGAGAAGCTGCTGAAAGAAGGCATCGCAGAATACAAGCAAAGTTTCTTAGTGTCTGCGTAATTAGTCATCAGTCATCAGTCATCAGTCATTGGTCATTCGTTAAGTCGCAAATCCCCCCTAGTTTCCCTTAAGAAGGGGAGAACTGGAAGCAGTCAAAGTTCTCTTTGTTTAAGCAGGGAACTGGAAGCAGCCAAAGTTCTCTGAAAAATGGGAAATGGAAACACTCAAAGTCCCCCTTAAAAAGGGGGATTTAGGGGGATCGAGACTTGGCTGCAACCCTGATTTAGACTTTGTTTTAGCGTGATAGCTGACACAAATTGGTAATGCCGTGTCCCTACCGCAGCTAAACTTAAAAACTGATGGCTGCGAACTAATAACTCGGAAATAAAGGCTAAGAAAAAAGGAGAAAGTTATGGCAAATCTCAAAACTATTCGCGATCGCATTAAATCGGTCAAGAACACTAAAAAGATTACAGAAGCAATGCGTTTGGTGGCTGCTGCTAAGGTGCGCCGCGCTCAAGAACAGGTGACTGCTACTCGGCCTTTTGCCGATCGCCTCGCAGAGGTATTGTACGGTTTGGCGGAACGCTTGCAGTTTGAAAGCCAGGATTTACCGCTGCTGAAAAAACGCGAAGTCAGAACAGTTGGACTTTTGGTAGTTTCGGGCGATCGGGGTTTGTGCGGTGGCTACAACAGCAACATTATCAGATACGCCGAAAATCGCGCTAAGGAAATCAAAGCTGAAGGCTTAGACTACAAATACGTGTTGGTAGGACGCAAAGCTACTCAGTATTTCCAGCGCCGCGAACAGCCGATCGATGCTACTTACACTAACTTAGAACAAATTCCGACAGCACCGGAAGCAGCGCTAATTGCTGATCAATTGCTGTCTCTGTTCCTGTCGGGAACTGTGGACAGAGTTGAACTAATTTACACCAAGTTTGTGTCGCTAATTAGTTCGCGTCCGGTAATCCAAACCTTGTTACCCCTCGATCCCCAAGGTTTGGAAAGTTCCGATGATGAAATCTTCCGCTTGACAACGAAAGGCGGACAGTTTCAAGTATCGCGGGAGAAGGTTGCTGCACCTACAAAGAGTTTGCCGGCCGACATGATTTTCGAGCAAGATCCGGCACAAATTCTGGAGGCACTTTTGCCTTTGTATTTGAACAACCAATTGCTGCGGGCTTTGCAAGAATCTGCAGCTAGCGAGTTGGCTGCGCGGATGACGGCGATGAATAATGCTAGTGAGAATGCTAGCGATTTGATCCGTAGTTTGACGCTGACTTATAACAAGGCGCGGCAGGCGGCAATTACCCAGGAAATCCTGGAAGTTTCCGGCGGTGCTGAGGCGTTGAACGGCTAAGTTAGGGTTGACAATTTGTTGATTTTATTCTATGCGTCTGGGGGAACTCAGGCGCTTTTTTTTGGAGTGATACTTTCTATAACTAGGCGGTTGAAACCGCTTCTTGTCAAACGAAGTCCACTCCTAGCGGACTAAGAAGGAGATTGAAGGCGGATTTGGTATTAGAGTATTTTTGCGCGTTCTTCTAACCACCGCTGAAATGACTTCTGACTTTCTCCAGATGGTTTACCGAGAATAATATTTTTGATGCTAATGTCTTCGTCAATATCAGGCCAGTGGATTCCATCATTTCCACCAATAAATCGCCAATTATTGCGATCGTTTGGTGTGCTGTGCCATAGCCGAGGATACCAAGCTAAAGGTACAGAAATAGTACGACCATGATAGATCTACTGTTAGCGCGTCGTCTGTAACCACTACGTTTTGTGCTTGGGGGATTTGTAGCAATTCAACCATTACTGATGTCAAAAGCTTACTTCTCTATATTAGCTTGGGCGATCGCTCACTCCTGCACAATTTCCACCAAGTCTTCAATCATTACATCAAAGGTGCGAGGCAATTTGTGTATAGAAATAAAGTCAATCGTTGACACTCCCGGACAGCGGGCGTAGTGTCTGACGGTGCTGTAAATTACTACCGATCGCCCTGAAACCTCTTTCAACGTCCAACCCTACTCTCGAACCCTCAATCTAATTAAGCCCATTGACAAAAAACTAGATTTAGTCTGGGACAAAATTTTATCGTAAAAAGCGATCGCTCACTCCTGCACAATTTCCACCAAGTCTTCAATCATTACATCAAAGGTGCGGGCCAATTTGTGTATAGAAATAAAGTCAATCGTTGACACTCCCGGACAGCGGGCGTAGTGTCTGACGGTGCTGTAAATTACTCCCGATCGCTCTGAAACCTCTTTTAGCGTCCAACCTTTCTCAGCGGCGAATTCTCTAACTTTTAGTCTGACTAAACCCATACTTAACAAGTGATGGTGTACCATCATAAGATATTTTTATCCCAAAAGGCGATCGCCTAATCTTCGACAATCTCATACAAATCTTCGACCATCACGTCAAAAGTCCTCGCCAACTTGTCCAAGGCTGTCACGTCAATTGTTGCTAATCCGGGCGATCGGGCATAGGTTCTGAGCGTACTGTAGACTACGCCCGATCGGTCAGAAACCTCTTTGATCGTCCAGCCTTTCTCAGCAGCAAACTCTCGAACCCGTAATCTAATTAAGCCCATAAGCTCTTCAGGTGTGACTAATATCAGTCATGAAATTATACTATAAAAGGCGATCGACTACTCTTTGACGACCTCAACCAAATCTTCCACCATCACATCAAAAGTACGTGCCAACTTGAGCAGACAAGTAAAATCAACCATTGCCATTCCTGGAGAACGTGAATAGGTGCTGAGGGTGCTGTAGTTGACTCCCGATCGGTCAGAAACCTCTTTGATCGTCCAGCCTTTCTCACCAGCAAATTCTCTAACCCGCAATCTAATTAAACCCATTGACAGACCACTAGATTTAGTATATTATAATTTTATCGAAAAAAGCGATCGCCCCCAGGTCTGGAAAACTAAAAGACGATCGCCTATCAAAGTTCAAATCCCATCAACTGGGATTTATTAACCATCTGAAATTCCCATCAAGTGGGATGTACCAACCATCTGAAATTCCCGCTAATTGGGATGTACCAACTATCTGAAATTTTCATCAATTGGGATGTATCAACTATGTTAGCAAGCTTTCGACCAAAATCAACCCCCAGACACAGATTGAGCCGGTTCGTTACCAAAGAGGCGATCGCCCGCCTGCTCAAAATCAAGATAGAACAAATATATCGCTTCGAGTGCTGGGCGCATATCCTGTACGTGCACGCCCAAGGGATGAGTCGGTTTGTCAGTTATGCGGACTTTCCGCCTGTTTTGGGAGTGGAATCGCCCTCGGGTTTAGATTTTGGTTATTGGAAGCGCCGTTGGGCGAGTCAGAAAGAGAGACACGCGCCGGATTTTTGGGTGGATTTCTATGCGGCGAGATTTCAGGAAGCTGTTTGTGTTTCTGAATTGTTGGAGTGGGGGCGATTGGTGGGAGTGATTAAATTGATGTTGGGGGCGATCGGGCTGGAGTCACTGCGAAAGGTTTACGCACAAGAGAAATCTCTGCTGGAACATTTTTAAATTATGACTAAAACACGGGTGATTAGAAAACGGTTTTTTTTGCAAAAATACGGCACCCCAGCTTTTAACTAAGTGAAAAACCCGGTTTCTTTGCTGTGCGTAACTCTCATAAATCCGATCTCTGCCACAAATATTCAAAAATTGGTTCAAGCTCGACTGTAACAGTTATAATTTCTCCATGCGTTTCCATCTCTATCCCTTGTTAAGCCCATGAGTAACCTTTCAAACATCCCAGGCGATCGCGGGAATTACAGGCTAAGTCCGCTCAGTCTGCGGTTATGCGTTTGGTGGGGTTGCCGCCGTCGGAGTCGAAGTAGGCTTTGATTGAGTTGGCTGATTAGGTTTTTAGTCAACTTTATTAGGTGCGATCGGGCAGTTTTAGGGAAGATAATCAAGTTGTGGTTTACATCTTACCTAAAAAGTTTTATATCAATTAATTGGAGGTATTTACGATGAGTGTTATTAGATTTGTAATTTTGGAAGACTGTAAAAAAAGCTTGGAAACCACAATAGATGATTTTTTATTAAAGGATAAAGAATACTATTGGGATAAAATTTATCTGTTTTCTGCTTTTGTTAATGATTATGGGGTGAAACAAATAGAAAAAATTCTTGTACACCCTTCTTTAAATGAAAATACGGAAGTTTTGATTGCGATCGGACAAAAAGATAATTTTAATGACCCTAGTGATATTCAAAAGTTATTGAAATTTATCGACGAAGAATCAACAAAGATTAAAACAACTAAGCCTGTTCGTTTTATATGTCCCACAAATAACTTTCATATCAAAACCTATTGTTTTTTAGGCCGTCGTGTTAAAGACGATAAAGAAATAGGTTTTTCTATCATAGGGTCATCTAATCTAACTGGGTTCGGTCTTAAATGTGAGGGAGAATTATGTATTAGTATCCACCACTTAAATTTAACAAAAGAATTAATTTATCGTTTGACAAAAAAATATAGTAACTCGCCTCAGTGGAAGCAAGAAATTGAGAACTATCTTTCCGTTCAACAAAAGTCTACCCCTGTAAATCAAGATCAAGCACCGATAACCAGCACACCACAAAAAGGTAAATTCCTTAAACTAGGTGTCACTGATGATAGTGCTCTTATTGACAAGGGAACTAATCTCGTTAAGGGTACGGAGGATATAGATTGGTTCTACTTTGCACACACAACTATAGAGCAAACGAAAGAGGATTTTCCCGAAGGTTCTTTATGCCTATTATTAACAGAAAACAAGATATTCCAAATTGCTAAAATCAGGTCTTACAGTTCCGATCAAGAAAAGACAGAAGGATGTTTTGTAATATATACAAAAAAAGTAACTCATGAGCTTTCTGGTGATATTCGTGAAATCCTTGAGAAAGAAGAGTATGAAAAGATAAAAATAGCTGAGAAAGAGTATGAGGAATATATTAAAGAAAGGAATGAATACCCTGACTTAGAGTATGCAACTCTAAAGGATTTTGAAAACGAAGTTAATGAATATCAGGAATATCAGAAAATGCTCGACGATCCGAAATATCAAAAATGGATAGAAAAAGGTAAGAAGAAGACGCAATTAGAAATTCTTGACAGAATATTACAAATTGGCGATCCCATTTTAATGAAGCAAGAGCTAGAATTACTCCGTCAATCCCTTTAATGTGCCATCATTGTGTTCTCAATACCAACTTAATTTTACAATGGTTATGGGATAAAATCTTCGTCTTTACCCGCCATAATAGTAATAGCAGGATTCTTGCAAAAGGGCCATTAATTGTCAGGAAATCCAAGAGAATTTATTGTTTCAGAGTTTATCCTTATCTTAAGTCTTTGCTAAAAGTTTAAGTAACTTCTTTGCTGGTAAGCCCGTAAGATGGCAGATTGAAGGAACTAGAGATAGTGTTAATATTAAGGTAATAGTAGAACCTGAGGGGAGAGGAATCATTGTATTGACTAAGTGAGAAACCCGGTTCTTTTTCTCAAGTGACTTGGCTCATAATGTGCGATAATTCACCAAAATTTTAAATAACCAAAAATGGTGAATAACGGGACTAACCAAACCCCTGAGCAAAATTCGGTTAATTGTGGCAGTATTGATGAATCAGAAAGAGCTTTTGGTGCAACCGAAAGAGCGATTGCTGAATTTCTAGAAAGAGAGGGAAAAAATGTTAAAGCCTTGGTAGAAAAAACCGATGGAGGTAGAAATCCCGATGCTGAGGTAGATGGAAAACGCACTGAATTCAAAAGTCTAGATGCCGGTGCTACAAGCGCGACAGTAAAAAATCAGATCAACAACTCGATTAGACGAGGCGGACAGGCTAGGGATATAATTATAGATGCTAGGGCGTCTGGGTTGATAGAGGCTGAGGCTGAACGAGGTTTGCAGAGGGCGAAAAATATTACACGCGGAAAAATTGATAGCGTCCGAATTATTGGCGATATCTATGACATCACTTTTACTGAGTTTCAATAAAGGAGGTTTTTATGTCTCGCACACTAGATATTTTTGTAGACTTTCCACAGGAAATCGAACATTTTATCAAAGAATTAGAGTTTATATTGGCTCTTAAATTAGAGCTGGTTTCTGATGGGATTGACAACTGGTATGAGTTTCGCAACTCAACAATCACTCTTACAGTAGGAAAGCATGATTTTGAAAATGATAAAGAGCTCAACTTTGAAGAATACCCTTACAACCTATCAATCAGAGCGCTGAACATCTCGAATGAACTTGATAGAAAAAAGTGGCGATATGAGTTTGCTAGTTATGTTCTCCACAAGTTGAAAACTACCGAAAGGTATCGTTTAATGCTGGTGGATGACTTACAAGTGAAGTTAGAGGAGTTTGCGCCATTGGTGAAGGTTTGATCGAACATCATACAGGCAAGTTCTGAAACCGATTTGTAAAAACGAGGAAATGACTATGGTCACTGCTACTGCTGTACAAGATAATTTTACTTTAGAAGAATTCATCACCGAGCCGCCAGACAACATGGAATTGGTAGACGGCCAACTTGTGGAGAAAAATGGCATGACACTAAAGACGGGTAAAATTCAGTTGAGACTGGGGAATTATTGGGGAGATTACAAAGATTCCAGCGGACAAGGGGGAGAAGCTTATGTCGAAGTTCCTTGCCGCACTAACCAACAAATTCGCCGGCCCGATGTCGCCTATCTCACACCCGAATTAGTCGTAGAATATGGCAATCTTGCCACTTTACCCCAAAGTTTTCCCCTAATTGCCGAAATAGTTTCCCCTACCGATATCGCGGAAGATGTCTTTCTCAAAGCACAGGAATATTTAGCATCTAGCTGTCAGGAAGTCTGGTTAGTTTTTCCAGAAAGTCGTTTAATATTCGTGATAAGTCAAGATAGAATGCTGACATTTAGATCCGGCGAAACTGCCACCACTCAACAAATCCTCAGCGGTTTCAGCATCGAGGTCGATCGACTGCTAGCTTAAACATCAAACTAAATTGCTACAATATTATTAAGATTCTCCCAGTCCGCGCCGGCGGACTTCGTTTGTAGAGCCTCCGAATTCTATTCGGTGGTGTTTAATCCAGATTTAATATCCCACCCTTATCGGAACACAAACCGCCATGTCAGACGACTTTTCCCTAGACGACCTTTTAAACAAAAGTTACGACGCCTTTAAAGAAGCAGAAAACCAAGTGGGACAGTGCAATGTTTTAGTCATCGGCAAAACCGGAGTCGGCAAAAGTACCCTGATCAATTCTGTGTTTCGCCAGCGCTTGGCAGAAACCGGAGTCGGCCGCCCCGTCACTCACGGTATTCGCCAATACACAAAACCGAATTGCCCGATCGCAGTTTACGACACTCCCGGACTCGAACTCAACGCCGAACAAATTAAAATTATTCAATTAAACGTTGCTAAACTAATTGAAGACCAAAGACTCCTGCACCCCAAAGAACACATTCACGTCATCTGGTACTGCATCAATCACAGCGCCAATAGAATAGAATCAGTCGAGGAAAACTGGCTAAAAGAAATGGAAGTCAAAGATGTACCAGTGATTTTAGTGCTCACTCAAACTACATCGAAAAAGCCCAGCGAGTTTTTCAAGCAACTGGAACACATGAATTTGCCAGTCAGTCAAATCATTCCAGTCATGGCTGAACCGGAAGAAATAGATGAAGATTATACAGTAAAATCTCACGGTTTAGACAAGTTGGTGGATGCAACTTTTCAACTGCTGCCTGCCGTAGCTCAAAAAGCTTTTGTGAAAGAACAAATTGCCAATGTTTCGCTCAAATCTGACATGGCATTTAAGTATGTAACTGGTTATGTTGCCGGTTCTGCAATTGTCGGTGCGACTCCTGTACCGTTTGCTGATGCGCCGATTTTGATGGCGATGCAAACGGCAATGATTGCTAATATTACGGTGATTTTTGGAATGCCCTTTGATAAGGGATTTGTTTCGGCGATGCTGTCTGCGATTAGCGGGGCTGGCGGGGTTACTGCTGTGGGTAGAAGTATTGTGACTAATTTGATCAAAATGATTCCCGGTGCTGGTACTGTTGTCGGCGGGGCTATTTCCGGTGCAACGGCGGCAACTCTCACCCTTGCCCTCGGTTTGGCTTACATTGAAGTGCTTAAAACTTATATGAAAGCTCAAATTAATGGTGAAGAAGTTTCTTTGCAGCAGTTGACAAAGATGTTTGTGGAATTGTACAAGGATTATGCTAGTTCGGGACGCAAAACTTTGAGGGATGACAAGCAGAATCAACCGAAGCCTCCCAATCAAATTAATATTGAGTAAATGGGAATTGGGCATTGGGAATTGGGCATTGGGAATTGGGCATTGGGCATTGGGAATTGGGCATTGGGAATTGGGGAATTGGGCATTGGGAATTGGGAATTGGGAATTGGGCATTGGGAATTGGGCATTGGGAATTGGTTAGTTTCAATTACTAATTACCCATTTTTTATTACCAATTAACAAGTGCCAATTAACAATTAACAATTAACAACTAACAACTAATAACAATTAACAATTCCTAAAGATGTCTATAATACAATTGGTAAATTCTGCAATAAGGAGTAAATGGTTGTGGTAATGACACCCGTTTTATCAGAAAATGTTTCTCTAGAAGACTTTATAGCTAATCCCCCGGACGATATGGAATGGGTGGACGGGGAAATTGCAGAGAAAAATGGTAGGACAGTAAAACACAGTAGAATCCAATCTAGACTGGATTTTTATTGGAGAAGTTACAAGGTATCTAGCGGACAAGGTGGCGAAGTCTATACGGAAGTTCCTTGTCGCACTGACAGGCGAGTGCGTCGCCCAGATGTTGCTTATTTGACGGCTGAACTTGTTGCTGAATATGGCGATGTTCCTACTTTTCCTCAAAGTCCGCTGTTAATTGCGGAAATTGTTTCTCCTACTGATGTGGCGGAAGATGTTTTTCTGAAAGCACAAGAGTATTTAGATTCTGGTTGTTTGGAAGTTTGGATTGTTTTTCCTGAGAGTCGCTGGATAATGATTGTGATTCAATCTCAAAAGTTAGCTTTTAACTTGGGTTCTACAATCAGCACTCAGTTAGTTCTACCGGGTTTTAGTGTTGCTGTTGATGAGTTGTTGGGTTGATGGCAAATATGGGTTAATTAGTTATATTTAACTGCTTTCTGGCAGAGTTCGCCGGTGCTGTTTGCGATTGTTTGTGAAAAAATGCTTGACAAAATGCCGTAGCTTGCGGGGCGAGACGCGATCGCCCATTCAGACAATTAATGAAAATTATTAGCAATAAACAATGTAGTTGTAAACTTGCACAGAATCACCAACAGCGGTAAAATACTGATTGATTTGTTTGTAAATCTACCCTAGATTCCAATTGGGAATTAAAACCAATAATCGAAATATGTCTCAAACTTACACCGTTGAATTACTTCACCAAGGCAGCACCTATACCGTAGAAGTACCGGAAGATCAACCAATTTTGCAAACTGCGCTCGCCGCGGGGATTGATTTGCCGAACTCTTGTAATTCGGGGGTTTGTACTACTTGCGCTGCTAAAGTTATTGAGGGTCAACTTAAGCAAGTTGATTGCATGGGCGTTAGTCCCGAACTTCAGACCGAAGGTTATGTGTTACTGTGCGTTTCTTTTCCCCGATCGAACTTGAAGATAGAAACAGAAAAAGAAGATATTGTGTACGCTCGGCAGTTTGGCCAATCCTAGAAATAAACTAAAATTGACATAAATATCGATCGCGGTAAACCTATTATGGATCGCCCTATGACCACCCATTTCATTTCCGCAGAAGTTGACCTCCACGATACCGCCGAAGAACTGCACTCGGCGATTGAAATTGAACTGCAAAAGCACGGCGAACCGCTGCGCTGGGCTGTCACAGATGTGGATATCGATCGGCAAAAGGCTGTGGTAGAAGGCTACGTGCTCGTGGAATCATCCCCCGTTGCAGCGTGAACTCCCCCCCTTTAACAGTGGTTTTGATAGTCCCCACAGGCGTTGGAGCCTCGATTGGTGGCTTTGCAGGAGATGCGCTGCCGGTGGCTAGGGCGATCGCCCAAGTTTCAGATACGCTGATTACTCACCCCAACGTCCTCAACGGCGCTCAACTGTATTGGCCGATACCTAACGCTCTCTACGTGGAAGGTTACGCCCTTGACAAGTTTGCAGCAGGATGCTGGGGGTTGCAACCAGTACATCAAAATCGCATCGGCTTAATCCTAGATTCCGCGATCGAACCAGACTTGCAGTTGCGCCACTTACAAGCGGCTGATGCAGCGAGAGCTACATTGGGCTTGAATATAACTGATTGTGTTTTAACCGATCGCCCCCTGGAAGTAGAATTGCGTATTTCAGAATCAGGGGCATCCTGGGGCACAATCGGTAATCCCGACAGTTTATTGCGCGCCGCCGAAAAATTGATCCGACAAGCAAAAGTCGAGGCGATCGCCGTTGTGGCGAGATTTCCCGACGATGAAGGTAGCGTCGCCCTCGAAAACTACCGCCGCGGCAAAGGAGTTGACCCCCTCGCCGGCGCGGAAGCTGTCATCAGCCACCTGATCGTCAGAACTTTTAAAATTCCCTGCGCCCACGCCCCGGCGCTGTCTGCGCTTCCCCTCGATCCCCAGCTTTCCCCGCGATCGGCTGCTGAAGAAATCGGGTATACTTTTTTACCTTGCGTGCTTGCCGGTCTGGGCAAAGCTCCCCAATTTGTCGGGCCAGAAAGCGCTCTAGGGAGTCAATTATCGATTACTGCCGATCGAGTCGATGCGGTGGTCATACCAGCCACAGCGTGCGGCGGCAGTGCTATCCTGAGTTTGAGCGGGCGATCGTCGGTACAAATTATCGCTGTGGGCGACAACAAAACCCAGATGCAAGTTCCCCCAGAAAAACTCGGAATCAAAGCTTTGCAGGTAAACTCATATTTAGAGGCGATCGGAGTCTTGGTCGCTTTACGAGCCGGCATCACTCCAACTTCCTTGGGTGCAGACATTTCCCCCCTGCATTGTTTGTCTGACTCAGCTCAACAAATCTCAAATCTGTAATCCATAATCTAAAATTGATTAAGTGGCAGAAAAAATTCCCGAAAATCCTGAAATTGAACCCTTAACGCGCACCCAAGTTTTAGTAGCAATGGGCGTAACAGCCATTATGTTGCTGGCGGTAGCTAAAGTGTGGTTGCTATTTGGATCGGTATCGCTTTTGCCAGTCAAATTGAACGTAATGGATTTGCTCGCAGGATGTGCGATCGGACTGGCAATTACAGGCGGTAGCGCGATCGTTTATCGCCTTTGGCCCGGTTATCGCCGGAGTGCTGACGTTTACTTAGAAGTAGTGCTCAAACCCCTATTTTGGCCGGATTTAATTTGGCTGGGACTGCTACCGGGACTGAGCGAAGAATTGTTATTTCGAGGCGTGATGCTTTCTGCCTTGGGAATGAATTTTACTGGTTTAATTTTATCAAGTTTTTGCTTCGGCATTCTGCACTTAGGAGGCACGGATCAATGGCCTTATGCTGTTTGGGCGACGGCGGTGGGATTGCTGTTAGGTTACAGTGTTTTAGTGACTGGGAATTTGTTAGTGCCAATTACGGCTCATATCTGTACAAATTTGATTTCTAGCTGTGTTTGGAAGTGGGAAAATAATCAAGTGAAGCAGTAGGGCGATCGCACTTCCAAAGCGGCGATTGAAATCGCGCCTGCGCGGAATATAGCAATAAATGCCAACGCGCCAGGTTTTTTTTTAGATTGAACGAACCGCGAAGACGCTAAGGGCGCGAAGGAAGAGGAAGAGTTCACAGAGGTGAAAAGGTTTTAACCGCCGATTTTTATCTGTGTTAAGGCAGTTTGTAGCTGCTCGATCGCACGATCAATTCACCTTGACTGGGGTTGCGGCTGAAGATAAAAGCTCCTGCTTGAGTTTCGCCGCTTGACAAAAAGTCAATTTGTTGGTCGCCGGATTCCAACACTTCACCGTTGACTCGCAGTTCGGCAATAATTTGCACTGATTCAGCCGTTTCTCCGCCCGTGTTAGTAACTGTAAACGGCACGTAAAATTGCCCTTGGGTTTC
This sequence comes from Microcoleus sp. S1D4, assembly GCF_036700765.1. NCBI lineage: Bacteria > Bacillati > Cyanobacteriota > Cyanophyceae > Oscillatoriales > Microcoleaceae > Microcoleus > Microcoleus sp. S1D4. Next base: position 117,698 of record NZ_JAUBPP010000006.1, on the reverse strand, counting down.
GCGAATTGGTGCATTGCGAGTGACAGAAATCACCGGAGGTTTCTGTTCTTTAGTCGCCCAGTTGTAGAGTACGAGTCCGGTGAGGCCAGAAAGGATGAAGCAGGCGATCGCAAATGTCACCCATTCAGCAGGATTTCTTTTTTGTTGCTGTTCGTTATCTTTTTCACTCATACCGTTAACCTCCCCGCCGCGCCGCCAATTGTCGCCGGCAATCCCAATACTAACGTATAGCTCAACCAAATCGACCACGGATCGTCAAAGTTGAGTTTTTGGAAGAAAAACAGCATAAATGCAGAAGCAGCCAGCGATACTAAATACGCCATTACAGTTTCGCTGAGGGGACGCTGAAAAATCCCTTGTTGTTGTTGGCGCTTTTCTTGATAAGTAAAGCCTGCTACAAATACAATACCGTAGGAAATTAGCAGCGAAGCGGCGATAATTGCTAATTGCCAAGGTGGCGAAATAGCTGCCGCTAACATGGGAACTTCGTCGGTTGGGGCGATGTTGAAAGCAATAATTGTAGCGCCGATTAAAGTAGCGCCGATATCTGCTACAGTTGGATTAATTGTAGGTTCGCTGTCGCCGTCGGAGCTTTGATAGCGATCGCCGCTCAAGAAACCCCTTGCTAGTGCCACTCCCAAAGCAAACGGCAAGCCTTCAAAGATGATTTTCCCCAAAGTTTCTTGCAGCGGAGTCTCCAGCCTAATTTCTTTGAGCAAAAACAGGATCGCAGCGGCGCAGACAATCCCAATTGCGATCGCTTCTACGGTATCCATTGCAGCATCTCGCCAGCGGATGTCCTTAGTTTTGCGAAAACCTTCAGTACGAATCAGCAAGAAAACGGCGATAAAAGTAGTTGCAATGGCGATCGACATTTCTGCTGGTTTACTGTGCGAACCGATCCACCAAACCTCCATCGTATAAAGCAGGGGAATTCCGAACAAAAAGCCGCCAGATGCGCCTCTAATGATGTCGTTGAGTTCATTTGACCACTGATTTTTACGTCTTTTTGACTTGTTCATGTTGGGGTGAAGAAGCTTGCGAGCTTGTATGTTCATCAAAGAAAAGACCAGATTTATTTGACTCTATCTCGCACTTGCGCCAAATCATCTGGGGTTAATATTCCGGCGTTGCTTAATCAGGGTATGAAAAAAATAAGTTGAAAATTCAGAAGTTTTGTGGATTCTGGTTTCTATGACTTGCATATTTAGCCTTTCATACCGTAAATCAGCAACGCCAATATTCCCAGTCTCCTTTCCACTAAACTTTTTTGTAATGTGTTCAGTTTATGTAAGCGAACCACTGAAGGTCGCTTTAATCCTGCTTGTTGCCATTCCTGAATTTCGACATCAAAGGTTGTACGAGGGATTTGACTGGTTATTTTAGCAACGATCGTGTCTTCATCTCCCGTGTCCAACAGTATCAAACCAGGACGGCGTTTAGTTTCGGTTGTACCTGCAAAGATGAATGCGACTATAACTCATTCTCCAAACTGATAATTAGTCATAGCTCACTCCTCATCGTAAATTGCGTCTGCTTCGCTGAAATCGGCAAAAAATTGTTGGGCGGCAAGACGATGCCAATCTGTTTTTTCCTCTACTTCATCGGCTTCGGAGTTTGTTGGTTCTTGCACCAAAACAATAACTCTGACTTCTTGGTTAGCTGTCAAGTATTTTAAGATAGTATCGGGAAATTCTATTTTCCCTTCATCTGTGACTTTTGCGGGAAACTCGTATGCTTTCATAATTTTTAGGTCAATTTTTTTACAACATTATTCAGTTTGTGATTTACTTTCTAATTCCTTGAGTTATAAAAAAACTCCCACGATTATAAATCTCTTTGCCAAATCTTGATAGTTTTGTCATCACTGCCACTAACAAGAGTCTGCCCATCCGGGCTAAAAGCCACAGAGTAAACTCCCCATGTGTGTCCTAAAAGAGTGCAAATCTTCTCTCTAGCCTCTAGATTCCAAAGTTCGATCGTTCCGGGTTCGCTATCATAATCTGCGTTCTCACAATCGCTTCCACCAGTTGCGATAATTTTACCATCACGGCTAACAGCTAAGCAGAAGCTTCCCATTGAATTTTCCGCAAGAGTATAAATTTCTGTTCCTGTATCAAGATTCCACAACTTGATAGTTCCGGCACAGTCTAAGGTAGCAAAAGTTGCTCCATCAGGGCGGACAGCCAGGGCAAAAACAGAGTCCATACCCTCCTGCCAATTCTTTGTCCAGATTTCATCTCCTGTGATTAAATTAAAAGCTACTGCACTTAGAGAAACACAATCATCTGCATTACTACTGAGTAGAATCTGTCCGTCAAAACTGAATAAAATATCAAAACCATAATATACTTCGACTGGCCACTTTAAAGTCCGAATTTCTTCTCCATTTCTAAGGTTCCAAAGTTTGATAGTTGTGTCTTCACTGGCACTTGCCAGAGTCTTCCCGTCGGGGCTGATAACTACAGAAGTAATTATGTCTGAATGTCCGGTGATGGTGTAAATTTCCTCTTTAGTGCTGAGATTCCAAAGCTTGATAGTTTTGTCCTTGCTGCCGCTAGCAAGAGTTTCTCCATCAGGGGCGAGGGCAATGGATGTAACCCCTTGTGAATGTCCTGATAAAGTGTGAAGTTCTTGCCCTGTGTTGAGGTTCCACAGCTTAATTGTGCTATCAGAACTTCCGCTAACTACAGTCTGTCCGTCTGGAGTGATGACAACAGAAGTTACCGAACATGAATGTCCGTGAAGGGTGTGTACGCATTGCCAGTTAGTTTGAATCATTTGATATTACTCCTAGCATTCATCCAGCAACCACATTTTTACTGATTGTTTTCAATGCCATTAAAGTGCAAGCTGAATCTCTGCTGATTCTCCTAAAGCTTCGTTGACAACAATCAGTTTTCCTTGACTATCTGCCCCTAATTGTTGATTGGCATTGAGTAATTCAATCCCATAAATAGTACCGTCTGGGGCAATATCTACATTCATTTGCTCGCTAACCTGGATAGTTTCTACCTGTGTGGTTTTTTCTTGCAGGTATATATAAGCTACGTTGTATCTCGGATCGTAAGTCAGTTTCACGGGAACCTCCTGCTCCAAAGAATTTGACAATTACAGTGATAATTATCCAGTCTTCGCCTTCTGACGCTGCGAGCCTGCACTTTCTTCATAGCATAAACTTTTCCCTGCCACTCAGCATTGAAGGAAAAGTTGCGCCTAAATCCGGTTCTGCCAAATTGAGCCGGAAAAGTTGTACCACTTTCTACAGTAGCAATTACTTCTGCCTCAGTTGCACCTCGCTCAATCAATCGTGCTTGAGCATGGGGATATAATCTAACGCTCACGTTGCTATTACCTCCTTTTTGCCTCTTTATTTTTGCACTAACTTAATTCACCACAGTCGTGCGATCGCATAAGCATCAAAAATAGCATCAACGCTCAAAACCGGTATCTGTTCCGACATTGATTGAGCAATTATCAGCCTGTCAAATGGATCGCGGTGATGCAAAGGCAGTGAAGCCACAACCTCAATGTGGTTGAGATTAATCTCCAGTAGCCCGATATTGCTAACACTGAGTTGCTGTCTGACAAACTCCATAAAAGGCAGACTAAAGTTTAGCCTGCCTATGCTGTGCTTAATTGCCATTTCCCAGATGCTAGCTATACTGACTAGCTTCTCGTTATTTTCATCTTCAATTAGCAGTTTGACATTGGCGCTAAGTCTAGGGTTGTCCGTGACATACCAAATAAAAGTATGAGTGTCCAACAACAACCTCATTCCATGTACTCCTTAAATTCTTCTAGCGGTTCGTCAAAATCATCAGACATCCAAACCATGCCTTTAGCACTCCCAGCTTTGGATGGCCACCGCTTCTTATTAGCTGGCGGTATCCCTACCAATTTTACAACAGGCTGGTTATCTTTACTAATGGCAACTTCTTCACCTCTCATCGCCGCTTCAATTAATTCAAGCAGTTTTTCTTTTGCCTCAATAATGTCTACTTGATACATAATTTTTGCCTCCTTAATCTCAATTGACAACATCACCATTCTAACTCAATTCGATAAATCCTCTTCCTCCAAATCTACAGGCGGCAACTCCATATCATCTGACTGCAACTGAGCCGGAGTAGCCGGAATTGCGGCAATAATTGCATCGATTACTCTCGCCACCGGAATAATTTCCATCCCCAAATCTGGCACCGGTTGATTCTTCGGAACGATCGCCCTTTTGAACCCCAACTTAGCCGCCTCCCTCAGCCGCAATTCTAACTGAGAAACCGGCCGCACCTGTCCACCCAAACCCACTTCTCCCAGCAAAACTGTGCGCGCATCAATTACCCGATCGCGAAAACTGGCCACAACCGCGATCGCAACTGCCAAATCCGACGCCGGTTCCTCCACCTTCAACCCGCCCACCGAAGCTACAATAGTATCCAATTTAGACAAAGGAATCCCCACTCTTTTCTCCAAAACAGCTAAAATTTGCTGCAATCTACTATTATCAACACCCGTAGTAGAGCGGCGCGGCGAACCAAAACTCGCAGGACTAACTAACGCTTGAATTTCTACTAAAATCGGTCGAGTTCCTTCACAAGCAACCGTCGTAGAAGTACCGGGAGAAAATTCATCTTTATTACCTAAAAATAACTCCGACGGATTGTCTACTTCTCGCAAACCCTCTGCTACCATTTCAAAAACACCGATTTCGTGAGTCGCGCCAAAACGGTTTTTCATCGATCGCAAAAGCCGGTGAGAAGCAAAGCGATCGCCCTCAAAATAAAGTACAGTATCTACCAAATGTTCCAACACCCTCGGCCCCGCCAAACCTCCATCCTTAGTAACGTGACCGACAATAAATAAAGTAATATTTTCCCTCTTCGCCACCTGCATCAAAGCCGACGTACATTCCCGCACCTGAGCCACCGAACCCGGAGCCGATGTTAAACTAGCAAAATAAATAGTTTGGATGCTGTCAATCACCGCCACATTCGGTTTGAGCGATTCCAACTCCCGCAAAACTACTTCTAAATCCGTCTCAGGAAGCAAGTAGAAATTCTCCGCTGACTTGTCCTCGGAATCCGCTTTAACTTCCCCGTTGCTGCCAGATTTATGTCCGCCGTTGCTTGACAAATCAACCGGATTAGCTACACCCAAACGCTGCGATCGCAATTTCACCTGTTGGCCAGACTCCTCCGCACTGACATACAGTATCCGATCCTTGCGCGCCAACATATTCGCCACCTGTAAAAGCAGCGTCGATTTCCCGATACCCGGTTCCCCGCCAATCAACACCAGGGAACCCGGAACAATCCCGCCTCCCAAAACTCGATCGAGCTCCCCGTAACCAGAAGGCCAGCGAGACTGAGTTTGGTCAGCAATCTGCGATAATCTAAAAGATGCTCTCGGTTGACCCTTCGACTTATCAGGAGGCGAACCGCCCACCGTCTTAGTTGTCACCCCAGTTAAACCAGCCCGCGAGCCACCAGCAGTAGGTTGTTCCAACTGCTCGTCAAAAGAATCCCACTTGTGACAGCTAGGACACCTGCCAAAATATTGTGGTGAATCATACCCGCATTCCCGACAAATATATTGTATTCGAGGCTTAGCCATTGTTTATGATGATAAATAGTCACCCTAACATTTAGAAAAATCTGAGTTAAAGCAATTATAAAGCTTTCAGATCGATCGCCACCAATGATTCAATCTGTAGCTTCTATGATAGGGTACAAAAAATTAACATTATCTGAAATGTAACTTAAGGAGTGCTCGGTAAATTGGAAAACCATAAAGAAAAAATTCTGGTAGTCGATGACGAAGCCAGTATCCGGCGCATTCTGGAGACTCGCCTTTCGATGATTGGCTACGATGTCGTCACCGCGGCTGACGGCGAAGAAGCTCTCGAAACATTTCGCAACAGCGAACCAGACTTAGTGGTTTTGGACGTGATGATGCCGAAGCTAGACGGTTACGGCGTCTGTCAGGAGTTGCGTAAAGAATCAGACGTACCCATCATCATGCTAACCGCTTTGGGAGACGTAGCCGATCGCATCACCGGTTTAGAATTAGGCGCAGACGATTACGTCGTCAAACCTTTCTCTCCCAAAGAACTAGAAGCCCGCATCCGTTCGGTACTGCGGAGAGTTGACAAAAACGGCACCTCGGGAATTCCCAGCTCTGGAGTCATTCAAGTCACGAATATTAGGATTGATACCAACAAGCGCCAAGTTTACAAAGGCGACGAGCGAATTCGGCTCACAGGCATGGAATTCAGCCTGTTAGAGCTGCTAGTGAGCCGTTCTGGAGAGCCTTTTTCGCGATCGGAAATTTTGCAGGAAGTTTGGGGATACACGCCAGAACGCCACGTAGATACCCGCGTCGTGGACGTTCACATCTCCCGGCTCCGAGCCAAACTAGAAGACGACCCCAGCAATCCCGAATTAATTTTAACCGCCCGCGGCACAGGTTATCTGTTCCAGCGAATTGTTGAACCTGGAGAAGTTGGGTAAAGTTAGTTGGCATTTGGCAGTTGGCATTTGGCAGTTGGCAGTTGGCAGTTGGCAGTTGGCAGGTGTTAGGAAAGCAGGTGTTAGGAAAGCAGTTGTTAGGAAAGCAGTTGCTAGTTGTTAGGAAAGCAGTTGGCAGTTGGCAGTTGGCAGTTGGCAGTTGTTAGTTGTTAGTTGGCAGTTGGCAGTTGGCAGTTGTTAGTTGGCAGTTGTTAGTTGGCAGTTGGCAGGAAAGAAGTAGTTATTAGTCAACAGTCAACAGTCAACAGTCAACAGTCAACAGTCAACAGTCAACAGTCAACAAATAACAAATAACCAATAACAAATAACCAATAACCAATAACAAATAACCAATAACCAATAACCAATAACAAATAACCAATAACCAATAACCAATAACCAATAACCAATAACAAATAACCAATAACTAATGACTAATGACTAATGACTAAATCCGATCCAAATAAAGTTTTGCGGCAATTGCCCTTAGTTGCAGGAGGGTTAGCAGGTACGCTGCTGATGGTAAACCGCTTGCTAACAGAGCAGATTACAGACTCTCAAGCTCGATCGGACGCTTTGGGAGTAATTATCAGCGCCCTGCTGATTTTAACAGGCTTGCTGTGGCAGCAGGTGCAAGCGCGATCGCCCGATTCGGTACAGCTAATCGGCTCTGAAGGCTTCGAGTTTGCGCCGGATTTACCCGATGCCGTCAAGCTAGAATTAGCCTGGGCATCGCGTTTGCTGTTGACAAATACCGCCACAAGGGCGATCGTCATTGTGTATCGAGGAAAAGTTTTATTGCGGCGCGGCATTTTAGGCATCAATCCCGAAGTTAAACCAGGGCCAATATTGCAGCGAGCGATCGACAAAAACAAACCAATTTATTTAGTAAAGCTCGATATTTATCCCGGCAAAATTGAATTTGACTACTTACCAGAAAATACCCAAGGAGTCATCTGTCAGCCCATCGGCAGTCAAGGCGTTTTAATCTTAGGTGCCAACGCGCCCCGCAGCTACACCAAACAAGACGAAAACTGGGTAGAAGGCATTGCCGAAAAACTCGAAAACACGATCGCTCAGCACCTAATTTCTTAACTTTGTAGGGGGCGCATTCTGCACCTTCTCATAACATTTAAATCAAGCTACTATGACAACTAATTTGCTTCTCAATCTGAACCGTTTACCCAACAGCTTACCTAGTGAAGGTTCTATCCGTATTGAGCTAGTCAAAGGACTCCTAGTATTTCGCATTTCCACCAAAATACAGGAGCGAATAGAAACCTTAACAGCTCAAAAAACAGAATCAGCTCTCACTTCAGAAGAAGAAACAGAACTAAATCAATATCAAGAATTGGTTGATTATCTAAATTTGGTTAACGAAACTATAAAAAAATCTTTTTTATATCCTCTACACGGTAGTGTCAAGCGCTATGATGAGCCCTTTGAACCTGCTGCACCCTCAGAAGATTGGGAAGTGCTGCAATGATTGTACTGGATACTCATATATGGGTGTGGTGGGTTGACAAAAATGCGCGACTGACTCAAAAACACTAGGACTGGATACAACAATATCAGTCTCAAGGTTTAGGAGTTAGCATGATTTCTTGTTGGGAAGTCGCTAAATTGGTAGAGCTGGGAAGACTAACTCTGTCCCTAGCAGTTGATGAGTGGTTAGCAGCAGCTTTAGCTTATCCGGGAGTGCAGCAACTCGAACTCACAATTCCTATTATTATTCAGTCAACCAAACTCACGGGTTTTCACCGCGATCCTGCTGACCAACTTATTGTAGCAACAGCGAAAATACATGGGTGTCCGGTGCTGACGGCTGACGCGAAATTTTTGGCATATCCTGAAGTGCAGACTCTTAAATAATAGAGGTTGAAATGTGTGGATTCTGTTGCATTTATAAGTTCGTAAGGTGCGCGTCGGCGCACCTTACATCTAACTCAAAACTCAAAACTACTATCTCGCCCAATCAGTACCGCGCCAAATTGTGAAAAACAACACACTAGAAATCAGCGCACCCAGCAGCCACTTAACAGCATTTTTAAATAACCCCAAGCGCTGACTTGACTGAACCGTGGCGCTTTGTGTCTTCAACCGTTCCTTAGCCGGAGTAATTCTTGAAAGAATTTGGCTTTTTAATTCCTGCGGGTTTTGCGTATCCGCTGGTACCCCCAAACGGGTAAGTTCCCCCGCCAAATTCCTTAAATCTTCAGGAGTGCCCTTGTTCAGTCGTTCTTCCACTTGCTGCAATTGAGCTAATTGTTGATCGGCTTGAGTAGTAATTTGCTTGCTGTTTTGGTTGTTGACGTAGATAGTGCCAAAAATTCCCAAAGGCAACATCAACAGAAAAAGCAGCGCCAACAGCAAAGAAACCCAAGACAAAAGCTTTAACAAAGGGTCTTCAAAACGCCTGCGATCGTAATCTTCTCCAAAAAATATCAGCGCCATAGCCAGCAGCGGAACTGGCACCCGTTCCACTACAGCGCCAATCGTCTGCAATTCCCAGACGCGATTGCCGAAGTTTGCTGGTATCAAAACTGCGATCGTATCTAATAAAGACAAAATTAATAAACCGTAGCCAATCCAACGCAGCCTGTAAATAGAAAAACCTTGTTCGCCTTGTATGTCATTCATAAAATCCTCACTGTTGTTGTTAACAAAAAAATCTATCTCTCCGTTCAAAACGGATACAAACTACAGATTGAAGTCGTCGAATCTCCAAATTTTAGACCAAAGTTAGAGTTCCCAGATTCATCAGGTCGAGTAAATCTAAAATCTAAAACTTCCCCGAAGAGCGACTTGTGAGCCAGGGTAGCCGAAGCAAGTCGAAGAATCTAAAATCGACTTACTTAAGGTTCGGGAAATCGTGGCTGCCACCACCCATACCAAGAAACCCAAGCATTCTCTAGGGTTTTTTTGGCATCTTCTGGAGTTGTTTTATCCAAAGGCATAGACATCTGAGTCCACAAACAGCGCTTGTCTTGAATATTTCCCCTACCCAACAGCCAAAACAAAATGCGGTTCGGCTGCAAATCGCTAGTATTTCGATTGTATCTAAACTGTTGGGAAGTTACTGTAGGACTGCCGCGAGGATTGATACACGAACTCAAATACAGTCGATTTTGCTGTTGCAAAATTCCGTGAAACCCGGCAGCTTGAGTGCTGGCTAATGCTAGCTTACCAGGAGACGACTTGAGAATAGTATGTCCCTTCATCATACCTTCCACGTCCCCAATGGTATTCACCAAATAGCGCATCTCTATTTCTAGATCCTTGCTATTTTTTTGATATTGATACTTTCTGGCAGCCTTGACTTGTGAAGTATCGGTGATTTCCAGCGGCGCGCTCTTGATTATTTTCCACTCTGCTAAAGGCACCGACTCGGGAAAATTAAACTGGGTTACTAGACTATTGCCTGTTGAGGGATAGAATGTCAACTTTCCGGCCACTAATAAAACTCCTGCCAAAGTAACAGCCAAAAGAGAAATTCTAATTGGTTTCCAAGAGGTCATAGCCATTAGCAATTTTGTTTTTTATTATTTGGCGGTTCCGATTGCAAGATTGCAAACCAGCAGAATAGCCCGAAAAAGAATACAGAAATCATCGAAAAAACTACCGATCCACTACCTTCGTGCCAGTATTTAAATGCTTCTGATTGAGATAGCGATACCAGCACTGCCAGGAGAGCAATCCGCGCGGCATTCACGACAAATGCAATAAGTATTGCTACGATTGGGACTACAATTTTCTGTCCCCTAGTTGTCGGAAACATCAGCAAGAAAACTAGGGATAGTCCCAATAGTTGTAGCATGGCATTCACGCCAGAACAGCCGTGATACACTTCGACGCTGCCCTTTTCTAGGATGAGAAAAACTCCTTTCCGTATAACTTCAAATCCTAGATAGTGCAGGAGGAAAGCTGAAAATTTTGCTGTTAGTAGGGCTACGTCAACAAATACTCCGATCGCGCCGGGAGGAATAATAACATAGGCAAGTATTAGCAGTTCTTGCCAATATTGTTTAAGTCCTTTTGTGCCGGACGCTAGCAAAGCCAGACTGATTCCAGATAAGAAAGGGGCCACTCTGATAAACAAGTCGTAGCCCGATATGGAGGAAGTTTTGAGCAAAATGAAAGCAATTAACGATGCCCCAAAACAACTGGCGAAAATTCCGCTTTCAAAAGTTAGGGATTCGTGTTTTTCCCAAATCAAAAATACCACGACTCCCCAAAACATTAACATTGTGCCGAAGAGGTCTGTGTCGTTTGTTCTGGCAGCCAGAGTCAGTTGCAAGGCAATCAAGCCGCAGGCTATGCCTAACAGCCAATATTTAGGTTCTTGGATTTGTTTGATCCAGTTGATTTCTATCATTGCTGCTTTTTGTTTTTTACTAAAAGCTTATAAAATGCTCGAGCAGGTAACTCTATAGAAATTATCAGCCACAAACACTGAAATTTATGCGTTTGGGATGAATGTTAACTAAATCTTCACAATGATTGACAAGAGTGAATGTTTGTGATATTAGTTTTCATCTAATTAAATCAGAAGAATTTGTAGGGTGCGGAATTCGCACCTTACCCGAATTAGCAATTACCAATTACTGATGAGCGTAAATTTTTTGGTAGTAGGTTTGATATTCCTCCGAAAGCAGGGGTTCCCACCACTCGCGATGGGCTAAGTACCATTCTACGGTCTGCCGCAGGCCTTCTTCAACTGTTACTGAGGGAGTCCAACCTAGTTCTGTTTCTATTTTGCTGGCATCAATAGCGTAACGCCGATCGTGCCCGGCTCTGTCTTTGACAAATGAGATCAGTTGTTCGCAAGGACGCGCGGGCAAATCTTCGGCTAATTCGTCCATTAGCTGGCAGAGCATCTTGACTAAATCGAGATTTTTTACTTCGTTGTTGCCGCCAACATTGTAGGTTTCTCCTGGTTGGCCGCGGTGGATAACGGCATCTAAGGCGCGGCAATGGTCGAGGACATACAGCCAATCTCGGACGTTTTGACCGTCGCCGTATACTGGCAGGGGTTTGCCGAGTAGCATATTGATGCACATTAATGGAATCAGCTTTTCGGGGAAGTGATAGGGGCCGTAATTGTTGGAACAGTTGGTGATGATTGTGGGGAGGCCGTAGGTGTGGAAATAGGCGCGGGCGAGGTGGTCGCTGCCGGCTTTGGAGGCTGAGTAGGGACTGTTGGGGGAGTAGGCGGTGGTTTCGGTAAATGCTGGGTCGTCGGGGCCGAGACTGCCGTAAACTTCGTCGGTGGAAACGTGGAGGAAGCGCATTTGTGCTTTGAGAGACGAGTCGTCTGTTGCTTCAAAGTGCTTGCGGAAGGCTTCTAGGAGTGTGAAGGTTCCGACGACGTTGGTTTGAACGAAGGCTGCTGGCCCGATAATTGATCTGTCAACGTGGGATTCTGCGGCAAAGTGGGCGACTATGTTGATGTTTTCTTGTTTGAGCAAGCTATCGACTAGGGCTCGATCGCAAATATCCCCCTGCACAAACCGAAAATTTTCTCCTTTTTCCAAGGTTACTAGGGTTTCTCTGTTGCCGGCGTAGGTTAAAGCGTCGAGTACGATTACTCGATCGCCCGGATAGCTGCTGCACCAGTGATGCACAAAATTCGAGCCGATAAATCCAGCCCCGCCCGTCACCAACAATCGATGAGGTTCTCGCTCAATGCGTTGATTCCCAATGTTTGTCATAAAAATAAAAGTTTTTCCAATAACTAAGTCTTTTTAAAAGTAGCCTTAAATGTAGTTTGTCATCAAGTGTTTGTCGCTCTGCGATCGAATTTTCTGTTGTCGGACTTCAGATTTTCTGATTTTGGGGCGCTGAAATATTGAATCAACACACTTAAATTTCTATCGATGATTTTGAGCGTAACGCTTACATAACAAGGTTTTTAGTGTTTATTTTTGGTAATTTAAAATTTTAGTTGCGATCGGGCGATCGCGGATATTTGCGATCGATCTGTGATTTGAGCCGATAGCGACTGTTGATCTATTTGTGAAGAGCTGTTACCATTTATTTTTTAAATATCCTTTACAATATTCCAGAGCACCATGAAGAAGTTTCAAGTGTTAGCTGGCATTGCTTCCGTCGCAGCGATCGCCAGTAGCATCGCCATAGGTGACGCTGCATCTGCATTTCCCTGTTCCTACAAAAAATCAGGGGCGACTCAATCTGGTTCTGCGACAACGCTCCTAGGTTCGGGCGGCTCCGATCGAATGAATCCGTGGAAATCCGACAAAATAGCGGCTCTGGGTTTTCTGGGTTTGTTTGGGGTTTTGGGTGGCGGTGCGGCCTACATGAGCTATCGCGCCGGCCAGCGGGCCTCTGCGGCTTGTGCTGCGATGAGCGATAATTTTGAAGTTTTTGAAGAGCCAGTTGAGCCGATCGCAGATGCAAGTGTAGCTGAGACTGCAGATGCGGTTGCTGTGGTTCGCGAACACCCGGAAGCTCCAGGCGGCGAGCTAGATTTGCCGGTGGAGCAAGTTGCAGAGTTAGTTTGTGAAAGTGCGATCGAACCAGTAAAGCGCGCGATCGTCAAATAGACTGCAATCAGTAAGGATCGCGCGTGCAGACTTCAGTTTGCAGCCAAACAAACGGACGCTGACTGATATCAAATCCTCTCTTCATCGGAATAGTAAATTTACTGTTGATTGTTGACTGTTGACTGTTAACTGTTGACTGTTGACTGTTGACTGTTAACATCATGTATGAGTGCAACCGGAATTGATATGACGCACGCGCGATCCGTTCTTTGATGGTAATCGACACGATCTCAAATAGTTATCTCGCGGCGACAAAGTATTCGCTGAGGGAATCTCCCATCTTGCAAGATTGGAGGTTTTTAAACTTGCAATTTGCGAGCATTTGTGTTTGGCATTTAATAAGCTGTTGTGCAAATAAACATTGTATATTTTGATGACAATCAAAAATTGTCAAATCCTCTCCCCCTCTACCCTGATCCCCATCGGACCCTCAATCGCCATACACAATATATATGAGCAACAGCTTAATGCTGTCGGGAACTCGCGAATTTTTGAGGCGATCGCGCGCTGAATAAAAAATGCTTTTTTCCCAGCCGGATCTGGCTCTTCGATCCTGCTCTTTACAGGCTTTTTAGGATTGTCTAAGAGCGACTGTTGAAAATTAGATCGCTCAAAGCGAGAATGTAGGCTGCCGGGGCGATCGCCGAAAAAAATCTCGTTCTCAATCTGAAGGTAGATAACAATAGTTGCAATAGGGTGATATGATAGAAAGCATTGCCCAAAAGATCACAACTATTAGGTTATTATGAGTGGTTTGCGCGATCGGTTCAATCAATTTACAGGTAAAACTAGATTAGCAGTTTGTCGCGTGTTCGTTCAGCTAACAGGTGAAGAAGTTGCACCGATGTTAGGAGTTCTCAACAGCACCGCCAGAGAAGCAATTGATGCCGATGGCGATGTAACAGTTTTGGGAGAAGGCCTTGTAGAAATTTGCAATCACTTGTTACAGTATGACAACTACTGGCAAGCAGCCGCTAATGAAGGTGATGTTTTTTGGGATGAAGGCGAAGCGGGCGATTATGTGGATGAACTTTTCACTGATTCAGCCTCCCGCTATCTCAGCGAACCTCAATACAGCACATCTGCGGACGAGAAAAATTCCCTGTTGTCTTTGCCGGTTACTAGAAATGTCGTAGTGATGCTGACAGTTGCTTATGAAGGTGAAGTTCCAGCCCTAGAAACAGACCTCGCTGACATGAGCGCCCTGAAAGCTGGTTTGAAAGCATTGATTAATTTACAGTACCAGGAAAGGCTGCGAGCCGTGCAAGTTCACTTTTCTCCGGCACAATTGGGAGACGAACTTACCAACGACCAAGTTTTGGTAAATTTCCCAGAACTCATTCCCCTTTAAAAACTGGAAAACTTGCCATCAACACAACGAACCAGTGCTTTGGTAAAAATAATTCGCTTTGACAAAAACAATGTTAGCCAACACGATTTAAAAAAAAGAAGAAAAATAAAAAGGTTCGATCGTTCGGACTTTTTACCGACGAAAAACTACGGGCTTTGTAAAAAGCTTTTTTTATAAGGCTATATGAAGATGCTTGCGGTTAGCTAGAAGACTCGCCGCGACATTCATTTCGCATTATTAAAGATGGCGCAGAAATGCTTTCACGACCAACAACCAATGAGCAAATATTATTGACTATGCTGCGAAAACTGACAGTTTATTTGATGGCTGTAATTTTGTTGGTGACGACAACCGCTTGCGGCTCTCCTTCAGTCCAAGCTCCGACAAATCCTGCTGCTGGAAATCAGGAGATTAACAGGGTGCGTACTTCACCAAAGAATAACTTGAGCCAAGGGGAATATCCCGTACAGCAAGCTACCTACGACGATGGCGATGGCGAGTACAGTTTGATGTTGCTGAATACTGCCCCCGGTAATTCTTCTATTTATCGCAGTACCGATTTACAAATGGCTCGTTTGACGGAGGAAGAAATATCGGCAGGTAAGAAAAGTTATCTAAAAATTGATAACAATAATGCGAGCCTGCATTTGACAGAAGATTTTAAAATTGAGTACGTTCATAACGTTACTGAAACTGTTGCTAATCCTCAAACAGGTCAGCCGCAAACGGTTGTGGTGCGGCAGCAATCGGGCTTCTGGGCTCCGTTTGCTGGGGCCGTGGCAGGTCAGGCGATCGGCAGTTTGTTATTTACACCGCGATATTACGTGCCGCCACTCTATCAGCCTGGGGTAATTATGAACGGATATGGCGGGTACGGCAATACTTACGGCCAAGCTGTCTCGCAATATCAAACTCGCTACCAAGCCCCGCCTGCTGCTGTGAGCAACCGTCAAGTTTTAAGGACGACGGGCCGCTTGCGATCGCCCACATCGAATGCGCCAGTAAGACGGCAAGCACCGTCGAATGCCAATCGATCGACCGGTTCGGGTTACGGCGGCAGCACTTTGAAACGATCGCAGCAGCCGCGTCAAAATGAATACAAGCGCCAGCCGAGTTTTGGTAGCGGCGGGGCGTCTCGCAGGCCTAGTCGCAGTGGCTCTTCCCGCAGCAGAGGGCGCTAATTAGAAGATTGCTAAAATCAGCAACGCCCGATCGATAAAAGTGGATTCGATCGCTCTTCTGTATACCACGCCGCCGCAGTTATTGACGGTGAGAATTTGGGAATAGTTGAGCGATCGATTTGTGTATTTACCAGACCCAAAAAATATGTGATTTAATTGCTACATTGATATGTGGTGACAATATGTCTTCTTCACAACCCCCATCAGGGGAAAGAAACCCTCTAGGATTCGACGAATTGATTGCCATCTTGGTTGCTTTCGGCACGATGGGAACAATTTTCTTTTGGGCCACCAGCAAGAATCCCAATCAATTCGGCATGAGAAATTGGCAATTTCCAGCCGTTTTTTCAGCGCCTGCTGTCACACCCGGAAACTCGACAATCTTAACACCCCTGCCGAGTTCGGATGTGCGATCGCCCGCGCCTGCGCCCGCTACAAAGCTGATTCCCTCGCAACCTAATGCCGCACCGATTGCGCCGATTGTACCGATTGTACCGATTGTACCGATTGCGCCTGTTGCGCCTTTAGGGCCGATTTTACCGGCAATTCCTCCCCAGGGGGCGATCGTGGTTCCCCAAACGCCAATTGCGCGCGAGACTCCCCCTGCAATCATTACCAAACCGAAAGCCCCTAAACCAACAGTCGGGCCGGTTAAATTCTCCGATATGCCTGACAAATATTGGGCGCGTCCATTTATTGTCGCTTTGGTCGATCGCAAAATCTTTACTGATTTCACAGACAACAAGTTTCGTCCCGATGAACCAATGACGCGAGCCGAACTAGCCCGCTTAATTGAGCGAATGTCCGACAAAAAAGAGACCCGAAAACCGATTAATTTTGAAGACGTGAAAGACAAGAACCCTGCCGCTAGCGCGATCGATGGCAGCGTTCAAAAAGGATTTCTTAAAGGATATCCAAACAATGAGTTCCGTCCCACAAAAGACGTTCCCCGTGTCGAAGTCATAGTAGCATTAGCTAGCGGTTTAAACCTGAAAAAAGAAGGGAATCCCACCAAGATTTTACAAGTTTATACAGACAGACAAAAAGTGCCGAAATGGGCAGTTGACAAAGTAGCAGCAGCAACAAAAGCTGGCATTGTTGTCAACCACCCCAAGCCCACACTTTTGCAGCCCAACAAAACAGCAACTCGCGCGGAAGTAGCAGCCATGATTTACCAATCTATGGCAAAAAAAGGTAAAGTACCTGCTAAACCTTCTAAGTATGTGATCGAGCAGGTCAAGTCGTCCAAATAATATTTTTGGGACAGCTCCGGCTCGGCGCTCCAGAATAAGATTTAATCTAGCTAGTTTGCAGTAAGAAATTTAGTTTTTTCTCCAGCATTTTCTGAGGATTTAATTCCTGACTGCGAACCAGCTAAATTAATCTTGAAACACCATAATGCTGCCCGAATAGCAAGCTACCCAAACCTGATGAGTTTCCGGATCGTAAGTAATTCCGATCGGACTTGAATTAACATTTACTGTTTGCAAAACTTTCATGTCGCTCGTTCTAACTTTGCTAACAGTATTCGAGAAATAGTTAACCACGTAAATCAGTTGACCGTCATCCGAAATCGCCATGCTGCGAGGTGCATTTCCAGTCCTCACTTTTTGAGCCACTTCACCCGTTTTTAGGTCAATCTTTGCCACATTTCCTTCACCGTTTAACGTGGCATAAAGATAATTTCCCTTGGGATCTATTGTCAGATGACGCGGCGCATTGCCAATATTTCTCAGCCATTCTACCGAAAAATTTATCAAATTTACTTTCGCAATATCCGAAGAACCCATGACGGCTATATAGGCATTCTTTGAGTCAGGACTTACCGCAATTCCCCGAGGATATGCACCTAGTTTTACCCGCTCGATTTCGAGATTTTTATTTATATCAACTACGCTCAAATCCCAACTGCACCAATTGCTGGCGAGGGCGAAGCGATTGTCTGGTGAAACAGCATTGAATTTGGGAACAGCACCCACAGGAATTACGTTTTCTATTTTTAACGTTTTGGTATTGATGCGGTAGAGGAAACTTTGGTCGTGTTTGGCCGATGGAGTACATCTATCACTCCCCGGATTGTCGAACCCCGTACCGTACATTTGGTAGTTGGATACGTAGGCATATTTACCGTCTGTTGAAAAAGCAGCTTCTACGGGAGCACCTCGATAATTACCTTTGAATTTAGCAAATCCGAACTTGGACAAGTTTATTGTATCGGGAATAGTCTTGACTAATTTAAAGTTCCTGTCGTAAACTGTGATTGTGTGGCTGTACATCATGTTTTGAGCAAAAAACAATCCCGATCCTGAATAAACTATTGATTTCGGCGATATTTTGCCGTAAATAGTTTTTTTCAATGTCATGTTGCGGGTAATCTTTTCTGGATGTTTTACCTGCTTTTCGGGTTGAAATTCAGGTGTTTCTGCTTCGGATTGTGGCGCGGGAGTTTCTGTTTTAAATGGTGGTAAAAATGGTTCTTGAAAAAAAGGTTTTTTCGGCTGGCTTTTAGCTGTATCTTCGAGTTGGTTGGTGTTTTCTGTGGTGCTAGGCGATGGGGAATATTGATTTTCTTGGGGATAGCTACGCCGATCGTACTTTGACTGCGTTTCGTCAGCAGGTTGATTGTCAGCTAGAGTGCTTTCCGGTTTAACGTTAAGTGCTGACAAGGTTTGAGGGCCGACAATTCCGTCAATTTTCAGGTTGTTGTCTGCTTGGAACTTTTTCACAGCAGCTTGGGTTATGGAGCCGTAAAATCCTGTGGGTTTCTGGCTAAAATATCCTGCGTCTTGTAGTGTTTTCTGGAGTTCGGCAACTTCGGGGCCTGAATCGCCTTTTTTGATGGCCAGGGTGGGGTTGACTATATTTAAAATTGTCAGAGCGATCGTAAAGAAAAGTAAAGGAGGAAAGGCTAAATTTAGGTGTTTTGTCGAATTGGGCGATCGAGTTTGAGGCGCAGGTGTTTCCCAAGTTTCAGCTAAATGCAGGTAAGCTAATCCGTCCATAGTTTTTACCAGGTATTTTGGATGCTATAGCAATCCTAAATGATTTATGGTACTACTCGCGATCGGGTTCTGCCTGGGAACCAGTTATAAATTAGTCCTAGACGCGCGAGTGGTGAGAAACCGGGTTGTATTGCGAAAATACTGCATCTAGACCTTTAATCTCGATTTAAACCCGGTTTCTGTGGTATTAATGCGTAATTCCTGATAATTAAACCTAGGATAAAATCTCCGAGCAGTGTTTAATTGTGTAAGCAAGATAGGAGCGACAATGTTGAGCGAGGAAGAAAAAACAGCAGAATCGGCGCTAACAAAAAACCGCCAGACGGTGCTGTGGAAAGGTGATGGCGGACTTTGCCAGCGGGCTTGGGTAGAAATTGATTTGGCAGCTTTAACTCACAATGTAAAACAGCTTAAAAATCTGTTATCTCCCCAAACTGAATTGATGGCAGTTGTGAAGGCGGATGCTTACGGGCACGGTGCTGTTGCAGTCAGTCAAACAGTATTGCAAGCTGGTGCTAGTTGGCTTGGTGTGGCGACGATTCCCGAAGGCATAGAATTGCGAGAAGCTGGGATAGAAGCGCCGATTTTGCTGTTGGGGGCAACTCATACAGCGGCGCAGGTAAGGGCGATCGCCCAATGGCACTTGCAGCCCACTATTTGTACTGCCAAACAAGCCCTAATTTTTTCCGAAGTTCTCGCTACTCTCGATCGCTCTTTGCCCGTTCACGCTAAGTTAGATACGGGAATGTCTCGCTTGGGTACGCCCGCGTCGGAAGCAACAGAATTTGTGCAATTAGTCAAGCGGTTGCCCAATTTAAAATTAGCTAGCATTTACTCTCACTTGGCGACAGCCGACAGTCCCGATCCCGCTGTTATGACTGTTCAGCACGATCGGTTCAAACGGGCGATCGAGCAAATTCAAACAGCAGGAATTAACCCCCCCCGCCTGCACTTGGCAAACTCGGCGGCGGCCCTGGCAAACCCCGATTTACACTACGATTTAGTGCGAGTCGGTTTGGCTACCTACGGTATTTATCCAGCTCCTCACTTGCAGTCGATCGCTTCTTTGCAGCCGGCAATGCAGGTAAAAGCCCGGATTACTCAAGTGAAAACAATTGCAGCAGGCACCGGTGTCAGTTATGGCTATCAATTTATCGCCTCGCAGCAGACACAGATTGCCGTAGTTGGCATCGGCTATGCAGATGGGATTCCGCGCAATCTTTCTAATAAAATTCAGGTTTTAGTCAGGGGCAAATTTGTGCCGCAAATCGGAGCAGTGACGATGGATCAATTAATGCTGGATGTCTCGGCAATTCCCGATTTAGAAGTCGGCGAAGTGGTGACGCTGTTGGGCAAAGATGGGGAAAATGAAATTACTGCAGACGGTTGGGCCGCAATTTTAGGAACTATTTCTTGGGAAATTCTCTGCGGTTTTAAACACCGATTGCCCCGCGTTGCGGTAAACTCTTAATTAGGACGATTAGACGGCGGTTGAAACCAGGTTTACACAAACGATGTCCGCCTGCGCGGACTGAATAAAATCATGTCAAACTTAATTTTCACCGCCTATTCTTCAACCCGCGCACCATCCGGGTTTTGTTTGTATAAACCTGGTTTCAACCGCAGGCTTTATATAGTATAATTTCGATGTAATCAAATTTGATATTACCAATTACCAATTACCAATTACCAATTAGCAATTGCCATGACATCCAGCACAATTATACTAATAGCTCAAACCTTGACGGCGCAGCTAGATACAGAAAGAATACAGGCCATGCAATTCGCCCAAGAATTCTCGAAAAAGTTCGTAGAATTGGGGTTTAAAGTTGTACCTCAAGTGCTGTGGGCGATCGGCATTTTGTTAATTACGCGATTTGCGATCGACGTTGCGGGGCGCGTGACTCGCCGAGCTCTGAGCCGCACGGAGGCCACGCTGCGGAAATTCTTGGTTCAAGCGGCAGAAATTACGATTTTGATTGTCGGAGTAGTCGCGGCTTTGAGTCAGTTGGGAATTCAAACTACTAGCGTGGTGGCGGTGGTGGGTGCGGCGGGTTTGGCGATTGGCTTGGCGTGGCAAAATACTTTGTCGCACTTTGCTGCTGGGGTAATGTTGATTAGTTTGCGGCCTTTTGAAGTAGGAGATGCAATCGAAGCTACTGATGTGAAGGGAGTTGTCGATAGCATCGGGATTTTTTCAACTACTGTTGTGACGGACGATCGCATAAAAATTATTGTCCCTAACAACCAGCTATTTAACGGTACACTGAAAAATACCACGGCAATGGGAACGAGGCGAGTAGACTTAAAAATTGATATTGGCGATCGGCCGATCCGTCCAACGATGGCTGAGTTATTAGAAATTGCCCACTCTCACCCGCTGGTGTTGGAAAATCCGCCCCCGACTTGTTTGGTAGCCGAGATTACTCCAGATACAACTATTTTATCTCTCCGGCCTTGGTGCGCGTCGGTGGCCTACGAACAAGTGCGATCGCAAGTTCAAGAATACGTCAAAGAAGCAATGAATGCCAACAAAAATCAACAACAATAGATATCAATCCAAAATCTAAAATCCACAATCCAAAATCTAAAATGAGCAACTGGTATCCGCAGCAAATTTTGCAAGAACCCGGTGTCAGGATGTCCGCCACCGAAAGACAAACAATTCTCAGCAAATTTCCGCCTCCCGACGAAAACAATCAAATTTATGCCGACGCAATTTTTGAAGGCGGAGGCGTGCGTGGAGTTGCATTTTTAGGAGCGCTCAGATGCTGCAGCGATTTGGGCATCCGCTGGCGAAAATTGGCAGGCACTTCTGCCGGTGCAATTACGGCGGCAGTATTGGCAACAGACTTGTCAATCGATGACTTAGAAGAATTGTTGGGACAGCTAGATTACAACATATTTTTAACTCAAAAAAATAGTCCTCTAATTTTAAACGGCGACCCCGCAGATGACCTGCAATCTCCAGCTTGGACGCTACTTTTCCTAACAATTAGCCGCCAGATGGGTGAATATTCTTCGCAGCCTTTCCGGCAGTGGTTGGAAGCAACACTTGCTAAAGGTCACTTGCATACTTTTGCGGATGTCAAACAACTGGTAAAAGACCGGGAATTAAAAGTAGTAATATCTAACCTCAGTCGCGGTGAGATGTTGGTGATTCCCGATGATTTGAACCGACGGGAATCGGCTGATTCCGACGCTTTGTACGAGGAGTTGCAGCTCAAAAGCGCTGAAGATTTTAGCGTGGCTGAAGCGGTGCGGCTGTCGATGAGCATTCCCCTATTTTTTGAGCCGGGAAAACTCGGAAACGACTTAATTGTCGATGGGGGAATTCTGAGCAATTTTCCGCTGTGGATTTATGACACGCAATCGGGTTCGACTCCGGTTGCACCGCGCTGGTTTACCTTTGGGTTTCGGTTGGTTGATACTGGCCTGGAAAATCAAATTAAGATTAAAAATCCGGTGTCAATGCTGTCGGCGATGTTCACAACGATGATGAAAGCAAGAGACCGCTATCACCAGCGGGAGATGGATAAAGGTAGGGTGATTAATATTGATGTGACTGAAGCTCAGGTGACGACGACGGATTTTCAACTTGATGCCGATCGCAAGGCTAATCTGTACCGCTTGGGCTATTTGTATACTAAGAGGTTCTTTTTGAGTTCCAACTTTAGTTGGGAAAAACACTTGAAGGCTAGGGGATTTGGCGAGTAGGCATTGGGAATGGGGCATGGGGCATTGGGCATCGGGCATCGGGCATCGGGCATTGGGCATTGGGAATGGGGCATGGGGCATCGGGGATTGGGAATAGTTGATTTTTCTTTCTTCTTCCTTCTGACTTCAATATGTGAGTCAAGCTGAATAATTCATCTGTGTATCCGTGTCAAAATTCCTGTTGTGCCCTTCTTCCTTCGATACAGAGTAAGGGATTGAGGAATCTTTAAATTAGGGGTTGGCAAAAAGAAGATGTGTGTGCTATAGTTAGTTACCGTCATCTTGGAGAGGTGGCTGAGTGGTCGAAAGCGGCAGATTGCTAATCTGTTAAGGGTGTTATCACCCTTCGGGGGTTCGAATCCCCCCCTCTCCGTTCTAGAACTTGTAAAAAAAAATTATTGTTAATCAAATTTTTGGACGGGCTTTGAGCATCGTCCAAATTATTTTTGCAATTCAAGTCTAGTCGCAATAATCAGCTACTAAATCTAATTAAGTACCTTCATCGCTTCGACAAATTGCCGCGATATAAATGGCAAAATTTCTTCATTCTTGCTATTCTCTTTACCCTCGGTAAATACAACTAACAAATACGGCCGCAAACCCGGTATTTCAATATAAGCAGCATCGTGACGAACTTGACTTGTCAGCCCTGCTTTTGACCACAATTTTGCATCTTCTGGCAATCCGCCGCCTAAAAAACCTGTAACTTGATTTTCGGGATCTGCCTCTAATTCTGCTGGGTCTAAACTGCGTTTCATTAAACCCATCATTTCTTGCGATGCTTTGGCAGAAACAGCTACGCCACCGATTATACTGTGCAGCAAACGGGCTACTGCATTTGTGGTCAGCATATTTCTATTTTCCATTAATTCTCCCAGAACTGCTCGCTCGCGACCGTAGGGGCCGTCACACCAGGTTTTTTGATTGGCGTTAATATTTTGTAATTCCGGCCAATTTAATGATTGAAAGTAACGGTTGACGATGTTTCGCTGCTGTTTCCAAGTTTCAAAGGGGCCTGGTGATAATTCTGGGCCGCTTGTGGTGCCGGTGAGGGCATCTACTACTAAACCGGTGGCGTCGTTGCTGGAATCAACTATCATATCTCGGACGGCGCGTTCTAATTCTGGCGATGTTTGAATCATGCCTTTTTGGGCCCATTCCCAGATGGCAACGAGGTAGAATAATTTGATGATGCTGGCGGGATAAATTCGTTCGGATGCTCGGTTGCTAAAACCTCGCGGTTGATATTTCCAAAATTCTGGTGCGCTGAGGGCGCCGCCCGTGTTGACTCGCACTGGCGGATCGTAGACTATCCAGGTAATGGCTGTGCGATCGCCCGTCAATCCTGTAAATTCTGACAATGCAGAGTCTATAATGCTACTGCCGAGGGTTTCTAATTGTTCGTCTTTGTGGAAAAATGTCATGGTTTATGGCAGACGGTTAACGGTTAACGGCGGTTTGCTAATTGCCATAAATCGTTGGATGCGAACAATTAACAGCAAATAATTAGCAATTAGCAATGGTCAATTCTCAATTATCTGATGTTGTGGAGTACCGGGTGCGATCGCACATAAATATTTACGATTCCCCAAAGTGCGATCGATTGGCAACTCAAGCAGCGCTGGGGCGGCATTTGCGAGTAGTTGACCCCCCCCTTCATAAGGAGGGGAGAAATGGCATAGACTCGGTTGTTGAGGGGGATACAACGGCTGTAATGGTGCGGCTGTGCGAAGATGATTATCCGGGATGGCTGGATATTCGAGATGTTGAGTTGCTCGATTTGGCAGAAACAGTGTATCATCCTCTGGTGGTTTCTGAGGCCCAAATCCAGGAAAAATTACCATTTGTAATTACTTTCGCTCGCGAGTCTATGAACCAATCCAATTATTATCTTTGGGGCGGCACAGTCGGGCCAAATTATGATTGTTCGGGCTTAATGCAGGCGGCGTTCGTGGCTGCGGGAATCTGGTTGCCGAGGGATGCTTATCAGCAGGAAGCTTTTACTAAACCTATTAGTATTAGTGCTTTAGAACCGGGGGATTTAGTATTTTTTGGTACGCCCGAAAAAGCCACTCATGTAGGATTATATCTCGGAGATAATCGCTACATTCACAGTTCTGGACAAGCACAAGGTCGCAATGGTATCGGTATCGATGTTTTGTCGGATGATGGCGATCGAGTCAGTCAAGCTTATTACCAGCAATTGCGGGGATATGGTAAAGTTGTGGCAAGTTATCAACCTAGTTAGTTGTTGACGGTTGACTGTTGACGGTTGACTGTTAATATTATCGAATAAAAAAATGGACGCTGCATTATTTTTGGAAAAATTGGCTGCACAGCAGGCTGGCTCTGAGGTTGTTCTCGACGTTTCAGTGGTGGTGCCGGTGTATAATGAGGTGGAAAGTTTGCCTCATTTGATTGAGGCGATCGCCTCTTCTATCCAACCATCTGGACTCAGCTATCAAATTCTTTGTGTAGATGACGGTTCTAAGGACGGTTCTGCTGAACTTCTCCAGCAGTTAGCCAGCACTCGCGATGACCTTTGTGCTGTAATTTTGCGCCGCAATTACGGGCAAACTGCTGCCATGTCGGCAGGTTTCGATCGCGCTCGCGGTCGTGCTATTGTTACCCTAGACGGCGATTTGCAAAATGACCCTGCTGATATTCCGCTATTGTTGGCAAAGTTAGATGAAGGCTACGATTTAGTTAGCGGCTGGCGCAAAAATAGGCAAGACAATACTATTAGCCGGTTGATTCCTTCTAAAATTGCGAACTGGTTAATTGGTCGCGTTACAGGCGTAACTCTGCACGACTACGGCTGTTCTTTGAAGGCTTATAAATCCGAGTTGGTAGCAGACTTGAATCTCTACGGGGAATTGCACCGCTTTTTGCCAGCGTTGGCATTTATTGAAGGGGCGAGAATTGCAGAACTGCCGGTGCGACATCACGCCCGCCGTTTCGGTCAAAGTAAGTACGGAATTTGGCGGACTTTTCGGGTGTTGATGGATTTGTTAACTATTTCTTTTATGAAAAAGTTCCTGACTCGACCGATGCACGTTTTTGGACTTTTGGGACTGAGTTCTATGACGTTGGGAACGGTTTTAGGGATTTATTTGACAGTCTTAAAATTTGCTTTTGGTCAAAGTATTGGCAATCGTCCTTTGCTGATTTTGGCTGTGGTTTTACTGTTAACTGGCGTGCAGTTATTTTGTTTTGGTTTGCTGGCGGAAGTGATGATGCGGACTTATCACGAGTCGCAGGGAAAACCGATTTATCGGGTGCGCGAGGTGTTTGGTTCTAAATAAGGGGTTGATCCAAATTATACTCGATGACAAAAAGAGGAAAAGTTTTGAGTTTTAAGTTAAATCATTTAAAACTAAAAACTCAAAACTACTTCTTAATCTTCAATTCTCCCATCTAAAATCTAAAATCTAAAATTGATTGACTTTTTGAGCTTGTCGGAGAGATTGAATAGTTGCGATCGCGTGTTCGGCGACTGCATCTATTTCTGCTGCGGTATTGAATCGGCCAATACCGAACCGAATTGAAGCATAAGCTAATTTGTCCGATCGCCCGATCGCTGCTAAAACATGAGATGGAGATATTTTCGCAGAAGTGCAAGCAGATCCCGAAGAAACTGCCGCCGCCGGTTGCAAACCCAACATCAACGCTTGACCGTCAACCCCACCTACACTAATATTGAGATTCCCCGGCAATCTTTTCGTAGCGTGACCGTTGAGAAAAACATCGCCCAATTCACTCAAATTTTCCCACAAACGCTGCCGCAAATTAACCACTCGTTCTGTTTCCGACGGCATTTCTGCAATTGCCAATTCTACTGCTTTGGCAAACCCAACTATTTGCGGTGGGTAAAGAGTTCCCGATCGCATTCCCCGTTCGTGGCCTCCTCCGTGCATTTGTGGCGCTAGCTGCACTCTTGGTTTGTTGCGGCGCACGTACAGAGCACCGATACCTTTTGGGCCGTAGATTTTGTGGGCTGTCAAGGACATTAAATCGATGTTCATTTCCTGTACGTCGAGGGGAATTTTGCCGATCGCCTGTGCCGCATCCGTGTGAAACAGAATGTCATTTCCGCGACAAATTGCAGCAATTTCTGCGATCGGTTGAATCACGCCAATTTCGTTATTAGCCGTCATCACTGAAACTAAAATTGTCTCTGCCCGAATCGCTTTGATCAAATCGCCAATATCAATCAATCCGTCACTTTTTACAGGTAAAACAGTAATATCAAACCCCAATTTTTGCAAATACGTACAGGGATCAAGAATTGCATTATGTTCGGTTTTTACTGTAATAATGTGCTTTCCTTTGCTGAAATAACTTTCGGCGACACCTTTAATCGCTAAATTATTTGCTTCCGTCGCACCGCTAGTAAAAACAATTTCTTCTGGAGAAGCATTGATTGCTTCTGCTATGATTTGCCGCGATTTTTTAACCGCTGCTTCTGCTTCCCAGCCGTAGACGTGGTTGATGCTGGCTGCGTTGCCGAATTGTTCGGTAAAATACGGCAGCATCGCATCAAGTACCCGTTTGTCTACAGGAGTTGTGGCGTGGTTGTCTAGGTAGATAGGACGTGCGGACATAGTGCAGTTTTGGTTGAAAAAAGTGTTAGATTTATTGTAGACGAGCCTTTTGTTCTACCACAAAACTTTATATTTAACAAATATTTGTGAAGATTTATGCGAGCTGACATTCAAGGATTAGAAATTACTGTCGGTGAGCTCAGGCACCTGTGCGGCGCGGGGCCCGATCGCGTATACAGACCGGCGACTGCAACTAATTTTGCGCGCGAAGTTTTAAAAACCGTCGGTTTAATTGTTTTGGTTATAATCAGTTGTTGGTTACTGGTTGCGATATTTCCTAGGGCTTATTTGTTTTGGTTCGCCCTCCACCTCGCTGCGATCTGCGGTTTGATTTTTGAGGATGCGTGGAAAATTTGGAGCAGCCAAAATAAAGATTTAATCAATTTGTTTGATGATGTCGATCGCTATAATGGTATAATCAAAGCGATCGAAATTAACGATCGGATAGAAGATGCGGGCAATGCGGAAGTCAAAATAGGCGATCGAGCCAAAGTCATTCAAGCCTTGCAGGCCATCAGAGAGGATTTAGTTCGAGCTTTGAAAACTGAAAGAATTCTCAGAGAAAACAAAAAATTTGTCGCAACTAACTCCGAACTGTTTGCCAATAATTTGAGAACATTGAATGCCTTGCAAATTAGCGATCGAGCCAGCAAACAAGGGCGATTGCTCAACGAAGCTTTGCAGTTAGCTACAGAAGTTCAAGCAGAAATAAAAAAGTTGCAAGATCGAAACACTGCTAATTGAAAAAATGGAAAAGATCGGACGGCGGTTGAAACCGCGTCTACACAAACTAATTCCATGCCAAGCGGAATGAAGAGCATAATACCATTTTTCTAAAGATGTGGTCTAGCTGAAGTCTTAGCCCCCCCTTGGTAAGGGGGGGTTGGGGGGGTAATGTCTAGCGCTACTTTATGAAATTGGTATAACGTAATTTTAGCCAAATACGGTTCAGTTAAAAAACTAATTTCTCCCCGCGCACATCAGTTAATTTATAACTATCATAATCTCGGCGATCGCGATGGTCGCCGCTCGCGAAAACTAACACTAAGAAATCTCTTCTGACACCAGCGTTAACCCAACCTTATTAAATTTTAACCGCCCCTTCTTCAACCCGCTCTTTAGTGGCTGTAAGGTAAGTATCAACCGGGTTTCAACCGCCCGGTATTATTCAACACATCTTAAAATTCATGAATAATGAGAATTGTTAAGAAATATCCTAATTGTAAATTTTTGGCTGTTAAGTAACAGGTAAGGATATCTTGGAAAGGTGACGTTAACAACAAGGTCAGTATGTCTTCTAGCCAACCCAAGATTATAGTTCTCGACGACGATCCAACAGGTTCGCAAACCGTGCACAGTTGCTTGCTGCTGACACGTTGGGACGAAGATACCCTGCGTTTGGGGCTGCGGGACAAGTCCCCGATTTTTTTTATACTGACAAATACTCGATCGCTAACTCCCGAAAAAGCAGCCTCCGTCACCCGGGAAGTGTGCCAAAATCTAAAAAGGGCGATCGCCAGCGAAAAAATCGAAGACTTCCTAATAGTTAGCCGTTCCGATTCTACCCTGCGCGGTCACTATCCCATCGAAACCGACGCGATCGCCGAAGAACTCGGCCCCTTCGACGCTCATTTTCTAATTCCCGCCTTTTTTGAAGGAGGGAGAATTACCCGCAACAGCGTACACTACCTAATAGTTAACAGCGTCGAAATACCAGTACACCAAACCGAATTTGCCAAAGATTCAGTCTTCGGCTACAGTCACAGTTACCTGCCCGACTACGTAGAAGAAAAAACCAAAGGTCGCATCAAAGCTGATACAGTCGATCGCATTTTACTCGCAGATATACGCTACGGAAGTTTAGATCGACTGATGGAGATGAAAGACAACCAATGTGCAGTTGTTGACGGCGAAAGCCAAGGCGATTTAGACACATTTGCCAAACACATTCTCGCGGCAGCCAGTCAAGGCAAAAAGTTTTTATTCCGTAGCGCAGCGAGTATTTTAACATCCTTAGCTGACCTCGGCCCGCAGCCAGTAGCAGCCGACGAAATGGCCAAATATGTGAGGGATGGCAAACCGGGTGCAGTAATAGTTGGTTCCCACGTTAAGAAAACTACTGAACAATTGGAACGCTTGTTAAAAGAACCCAATATAGTTAGCATTGAAATAGATGTATCTCACTTGCTAGAAGATTCACCAGAGTATCGCACCCAAATGCTCGATGAAATTCTCGAAAAAGCTAGCACTGCTCATGCCGATGGTAAAACGCCTGTAATTTATACCAGCCGCAAGGAACTCGAATTTGAAAATACCGAAGTCCGGTTAAAATTTGGAGAGGCGGTTTCTGCTTTATTGATGGATATCGTGCGCGGACTGCCTGCGGATATCGGGTTTTTGATTAGCAAGGGCGGCATTACTTCTAATGATGTTTTGAGTACAGGTTTGTCGCTGAAAAGTGTCAGGCAAATCGGTCAAATTATCGCAGGTTGTTCGGTGGTGAAAACCGATGCAGATCATCCTCTGTTTCCCAATTTACCAGTTGTTTTGTTTCCGGGAAATGTGGGGGATAGCCATGCTTTGGCTACGGTTTACAAGCGGCTGAGCAAGTAGTATAGCTCGTTGAATCGCTGATTAACGCAGATGAATGTAGCTCCTAGTCAAGGAGGAGAATGTTCATCTGCGGTTGGTCAATTGGGTTCAAAGCTCGATCGAACTTTATGACCATTGCCACTGCACGGCAACTTCAAAAAAAAATCTCTAGTCTACCTTTCCCTTGCCAAATCCTCCCAAATATGATACGGTAGAAAGTCTGTCTGTAAGTCAAGCCAATCGCCAAACTTAAAAATC
This sequence comes from Microcoleus sp. S1D4, assembly GCF_036700765.1. NCBI lineage: Bacteria > Bacillati > Cyanobacteriota > Cyanophyceae > Oscillatoriales > Microcoleaceae > Microcoleus > Microcoleus sp. S1D4. The sequence continues at coordinate 87,924 of NZ_JAUBPP010000006.1, read as the reverse complement.
GCGTCATCGTTAGGCACTCTCAAAAAAATTAGATTTATCAAAAACAGTTACCTCGGAACTCTACATATAGGGCAAACAGCACCAGAGCTACTGCTATCAGTAGCGTTTGCAGCTTGTACCAGGCTCAATTTTAAAATTAAGTAGAAATTTGCACCTCGTAATTTTTAGCTGAAAGGATTAGCATATAAGGGTGACAGAACATTATCATCCCCTAAACTCATTAAAAGGTGGCCGCTGGTTCAAGTTGATCTGTGGGGCGAGCTTTCAACACCTGCCTGCGGTTCGGAATCTCACCTTGGCTTACACCTTAGCAGGCGCTGACTGTATCGATGTCGCGGCAGATCCCGCCGCAGTCGCAGCAGCAAAAGAAGCCCTACAAGTTGCCAGCGAATTACAGGCAAAAACCCCCAACCGCAGGTTTGGGGGCAAAGGGTTGCCCTGGCTGATGGTGAGTTTAAACGATGGGGAAGACCCGCATTTTCGCAAGGCCGAATTCAACCCAGCCGATTGTCCGACGGACTGCTGGCGGCCTTGCGAAAAAATATGTCCGGCCTCCGCAATAGTTTTTCAGGAAGCTGTTGAGGGTTTTTCCGGGGTGATAGACCAGCAATGCTATGGCTGCGGTCGCTGTCTGCCAATTTGTCCGAGCCAATTAATCTACACTCGTTCTTACGTGTCTGCTCCCGCTGCGATCGCACCTTTAATCTTGCAATCCGGTGCGGATGCCCTAGAAATCCACACGCAAGTAGGCAGAGAAGTAGATTTTGCGCGACTTTGGTCGAGCATAGCTCCGTGGGTCTATCGACTCAAATTAATAGCAATTAGTTGCCCCGATGGAGACAATTTGATTGACTATTTGCGGACACTGTATCAAATAATTTCCCCCCTTCCTTGTCCCCTAATTTGGCAAACCGACGGTAGGCCAATGAGCGGAGATATCGGAATAGGAACTACTAGAGCCTCCGTCAAACTCGGTCAAAAAGTTTTGGCTGCCCAGTTGCCGGGATTCGTGCAACTTGCAGGAGGCACTAACGATCGCACTGTCAGCAAACTCAGAGCCTCTGGACTGCTTTTGGATGGCGGAAAAAATTTGTCAGTTCCTCCTGTCCAATACATTGCAGGTGTAGCTTACGGCAGCTATGCCAGGGTTTTGCTGTCGCCAATTTTAGAACAATTAGACACAATGCAGAGCGATCGAGCTTATGCCGTTCCCGTGGCAGCCGCTCACAGCGCAGCCGAAGTTCCAACACCTCGGTTGAATCAACTCGAAGCCGTCCCAGAACTTCTCTCGGAGGCCGTGAGTTTAGCTCGTTCTCTAGTTTCCCAGATTAAAAGTTAGTTGTTAGTTGGTAGGTGCCCCGTGCCCGCTCTCTTAGTTGTTAGTTGTTAGTTGTTAGTTGTTAGTTGTTGGTTGTTAGTTGTTAGTTGTTAGTTGTTAGTTGTTAATCAAAACAACTGATAACTAACAACTGTATTTTGCGATTTCACGATCGCACTTGCGACAAGAGTAAAACCCGGTTTCTTAGTATATTTCTCGTTACCCAACTCAAAACTCGTCGAAGCCGGGTTTCTAGCCACCGATGCGTAAACAGTCAACAGTCAACAGTCAACTGATAACAGTCAACTGATAACAGTCAACAGTCAACAGTCAACAGTCAACAGTCCACTGTCCACTGAACCGAACACACCGAGGCGAATGCAGATTACAGACGACCTCAACAGATTATTAGAAATCGTGCCAGACGAGATCCGGCAGCCCTTAGAGCAGCACCCGCAGCGCAACAATCTCATTGAGGTTGTAATGGACTTGGGCCGCCGACCAGAAGCTCGTTTTCCATCCTCGGCCGAACATCTTTCCCAAACACCGATTTCCAAAGCAGACCTCAACTATTGCATCGATCGAGTCGGCAGCTTCGGCGGCGACAATCGAGCCGGTATCGAGCAAACCCTGCACCGAATTAGCGCCATTCGCAACCGCAGCGGCGAGATTATCGGCTTGACATTGAGGGTGGGCCGCGCTGTGTTCGGGACGATCGGCATTATCCGCGATTTAGTGGAAACCGGTCAGTCAATTTTGATGCTAGGCCGCCCCGGAGTCGGCAAAACCACAGCCCTGCGCGAAATCGCCCGCGTGCTCGCCGACGACTTGGAAAAACGAGTGGTAATCATCGACACCTCCAACGAAATCGCCGGAGATGGAGACATCCCGCACCCGGCGATCGGCAGAGCTCGCAGAATGCAAGTTTCCCGTCCCGAACTCCAGCACCAAGTCATGATCGAAGCAGTGGAAAACCATATGCCGCAAGTGATCGTGATTGACGAAATCGGCACCGAATTAGAAGCTTTGGCCGCTCGGACGATCGCCGAAAGGGGCGTGCAATTGGTCGGTACCGCCCACGGGAACCGCATCGAAAACTTGATGAAAAACCCGACTCTGGCAGACTTAATTGGCGGAATCCAAGCGGTGACACTAGGAGATGACGAAGCAAGGCGGCGCGGTTCTCAAAAGACAGTTTTGGAACGCAAATCGCCGCCTACTTTTGAAATTGCGGTCGAAATGCTCGAACGCCAGCGCTGGGTAATTCACGAGCGAGTTTCAGATTCGATCGACAGCCTGCTGCGGGGACGCGAACCAAGCCAGCAAATCAGAAGCGTCAGCGACAGCGGAGAAGTAATTATCGAGCGCGAGTCAGCCTCTCCCCCCGCCCGGTTCCCAGGGATGCCAGCTTCCGGCCAAGGCCCCGCTGCGGTATCAGCAATCCGACCTGTCACACCGATTTCTGGGTGGCGCAGTGCCGGCAAAATGGTGCCGATGCCCCCTCAAGGCGAGAAATTCGCAGCAGCTAACAGCGCGCCGGTGGCTCCTGAGAGTCGGTATTTCGAGCAACTCCTCGAAGAATCCCTGTCCGTGGAACCAGTACCGCAGCAGCGGGGACGTTATTCGCAGAACGTCGGCCCTAACGGCGAAGATTTGCCCCTCCACGTTTATCCTTACGGCATAGCTCGCCACCAGCTAGAACAGGTGATTTCCACCCTGAACTTGCCGGTGCAGTTGACGAAGGATATTGAAAGTGCTGACGTGGTTTTGGCTTTGCGATCGAACGTGCGGAACCAGTCAAAATTAAGGCACTTGGCCAAAACTCGCCAAGTTCCCCTGCACACAATTAAGGCCGGCACTATTCCCCACGTAGCGAGAGCCTTGCGGCGCTTGTTGGACATGGACGACCCCGGCACCCCGGAAGTGGCAGACCTCGCCTTATTCGCCCGCAGCGGTACTTCTGACGAGCTCGAAGCTCTCGAAGAAACCCGCTTGGCTGTGGAGCAAATTGTGATTCCCAAGGGACAGCCGGTGGAACTCTTACCGCGTTCTCCCAACGTCCGCAAAATGCAGCACGAACTTGTGGAACACTATCACCTAAAATCTCACAGTTTTGGGGAAGAACCCAACCGCCGCCTGCGGATTTTTCCAGCTTAAACAGTCGGGATTTGGAACGGGCATTGTGTAGGGTGCGCGGGCCGCACCTTACCGATTGAAGGCGGAAGGTAGAAAGCAAACGGCCGAATTTTTTTCGTGCTGCTGTCTGTTTTCTACCTGCTGTTTTCGCTCTCGCAATCTGCTAAATTAACGATGGTTTTTGTGGGTGAGTTCACCGCCCCAACTCGAATCTTGCGGTCGATCGACCTGACACGATCTTATTTCCGTTCGGATTGTGGCGGTGAGTGCGATCGGCCCAATTCCCAATTTCCAATTCCCAATTTCCAATCCCCAATTCCCAATTTCCAATTCCCAATTCCCCATCATAATAAATTATACCTAAACAAATTTACCGAGTTGATATGAACGATGCACAAATTCAGCTATTTATTCAATTAATTGCGGCTCGCACCGGTTTACAAATTCGCCCGCAAGATCGATCGGCTTTGACTCAAAAACTTTTGACTCGGATGAAAGCTGTAAAAATAGGCTTACCCGATAATTATTATCAAATGTTAGCTGCTGCGAGTCTGGAAAGTCAAAACGAATGGGACAAACTCGCCCTGCTGCTGACAACCAACGAAAGTTATTTCATGCGGGACAAAGGACAATTTTCGCTCCTAGAAAAAGTCATTTTCCCGGAATTGATCGATCGCCAATTAAAACTACACGATCAATTGGGGATTAAGCCAACCCTGCGAATCTGGAGTGCAGGCTGTTCTACCGGTGAAGAACCTTATTCTTTACTTTTTATTTTACAAAAGCTAATTTCTGATTTGGAAAAATGGAATATTTTAGTTTTAGGTACTGATATCAATCAAGAAGTAATAGAAAAAGCGCAGCAGGGAATTTACAGCCCTTGGTCGTTTCGCTTAGTCGATCCAAATTTGCAAGCGCGCTATTTCGACCGACGAAAAACCGAGTGGGTAATAGATAGAACATTGCGCCAATTTGTGAGCTTTAGCAATCTCAATTTAGTGACAGATAATTTTCCTAATATTTACACAGATATTAATAACATTGATTTGATACTATGCAGAAATGTTTTTGTTTATTTTGAATATAAATATATTTCCCAGGTATTGAAAAAATTTGCCAAGACGCTGAGACCTGGAGGATATTTAATGACCGGTCACGCGGAAGTTTACAATCACGTAATGAAGGAGTTTCAACCAAAAATTTTCCCGGAGTCGGTTGTTTATCAAGCCAAGAATGTCCTAGGGGATGAACCAGGTAAAATAGAGTCTTTGATTACACCAGCATCCCAGGTAAAATCAGCCTCTGGGGAATCGGGAAAGGGAGCGAAAGTTGGTAGCGACAGCCGTCAGTTGCTACCAGCAAAAACGGTGCCAGCTAGTTTGGCTAACGGCAATTTTGCGGAGATCGGGTCGTTGTTAACAGCAGATACTCCATTGCAAAAAATACTGCCAAGTCGCTATGTGGAGGAACATTGTGCGGGCAAGGATGGGGCATTATTAAACTCTAATTTAACCAAAAAAACGCCACAACAAACTTATTTAATGCTAATCAAAGAAGCTAAGCAATGCTTTAAAAATAAAAATTATACTGAGGCAATTGACCGGGCAAAAAAAGCGTTATCTCTACAATGTCAGACCTTTGATGCTGATTACTTGTTGGCGCAAATTTATGCAAATTTAGGTAATTATTCTCAGGCGATCGATCACTGCAAGCGAGCTAGCAAAGTAGATTCTATGTCAGTATTTCCTTATTGTTTACAAGCGCACATTGCTGAAGAACAGGGCGATTTGGAAACAGCTAAAATTATCTTGAGAAAAATAATTTATCTGTGCCCATCTTTTGTTTCAGCTTATCTCGAACTCGGAAATATATACCTTCAAGAAGGTAAGCTAAATATAGCTATTAAAATGTACAACTCATCCTGCGAAATTCTCAAAAAACTACCGCCCAATACTCCGATAGAGCAGCAGGAAAAAATGACAGCGAGTCAAGTATTGATGGATGTTCAAAAAAAATTGGTAAAATTGTACAGCTAACAAAACTGACGGGCAGGGAGAATTTACAAACTAATTTTTTTGGTAAGTACCTCGCTACCCATTGGTGTAAACTTAAGTCTGAAATCTTTGCTCTCTCTGGTGTGTATCCAAGCCTCGCATCCCCCGGATAGTCCGGGGACTTTGATATCTTCCGGTTCCCCCCTTTTTAAGGGGGGCTAGGGGGGATCTGAGGCCTAATCGTAAAACAGTAGATCGATACTACATTTGATATTAAGTTGACACACTTTGCTCGCTACCAAGCCAAATACGATCGCAAAAACCATGTCTTTTTCCCAAGTCCCAGTCAATAAAGTGTCACAATCAATATGGAAACTAAGCCGTATCTTATATTTAAACAGAACGGTTTGCTCTGGGGTGTAGAAGTCGCCTGCGTTCGGGAAATTTTCTTTCTACCGGAGCTGAAACCCATCGCGGAAGCGCCTCCAGATATTGTTGGGGCGATCGATCTCAGGGGCTCTATTCTGCCGGTGATGGATCTAAATCTTCGTTTTGGGTATCTGTGGCACGAGTATTGTTTGACAGATAGTGCGATCGTTATAGAATGGCAAGAAGTTCGAGTTGCCATCATTGTTAATGAAGTTACCGAAGTTAAGCAGATCCCGGAAGATGCAATAACTCCGCAGCTATCTTACGGGCGAGACAACTCAGAGGCGTCGCATCATTTTGTAGCTGGATTTGCCCGCTGTGAAGCCGATATGATCATGCTGCTAAATCTCGATCGCCTAATTCGATATTCTCCCGACAAAACAGAGGCAGAAATTCCTTTTTCTGCAAGCATTGCAGGCTCTGGGGCGTTAGCCGGCAAGGTAGAGGGTCAAAATTTGCAGTTAGAAATAGATCCAAAATTGTTAGCAGAAAATGCTAATTTTTTGAGCCAGCCTCGCGTTTTTTGTCCGAATGCTCTGCCGGAAGAAAAGGCAATTTTTCGAGAGCGAGCTGATAATTTGAGGCTCTTGGGCGATCGCAAAAATTCTGAAGCAATTAATCTGTCGCTGGCGGTGGTTCTCTTAAACGACGAATATTTTGGTATTAATCTAGAGGTAGTGCGTGAATTTACTGACATTCGCCAAGTAACTCCGGTTCCTTGCACTCCCGATCGCATTATTGGAAATATGAATTTGCGGGGCGAGATTCTGACGCTAGTGGATATTCGGAATGTTTTAAATATGTCGGCGGATACAAAATCTCTATCTAAGGCGATCGTTGTTGAAATTGAAGATTTGGTTGCAGGTATAGTTGTTGATGAAATCTTAAATATTATATATTTGAATGTGGCAGAGCTTGCGACTATTCCTGCTGCACTAACTTCGGAAAACCGCGAATATCTGCTCGGTACAACTATCTACAAAGAAAAACTTATCGCTGTTCTCAACTTACATAAACTCCTGAAACAAGGGGGAATTATTGTTGACGAGGAGGTTTGAAAAAAGATTTTATCAGCCATCGGAATTGCGCCGACACCAAGGAACTCCGCGCACTGGAAATTCAAGAAAAGATATCGCATTTCTCAACAAAAGCGCCATACACTGGGATTTTTCGTAACTGGTAATTTAGGAATTATATATAGGTTGCCATAGAGCTAATTTTATCACCCAAATACTTCCGAAAAAACCTCAATCTCGGTTAAAAACCCGGTTGATTGACCTTTGGGTGTAAGCCATGTAATTACTCGCCCTCATGTCTCACAAAAATTAAGAACCGCTATAGCAATAAAACGGAATTTGCTATGATATTATTTGTTAGTGTCACTGCACGGCATCGCTCCCAGAAGTTGCCGGCTGATTTCTGTTGTTAAGGCGGTATTCCTAACGACAAGCGCAGCGTCACAATATTACCAACAGAAATCCTATCTTAAATTCAGGAAAAAAGATGTTTGCTAAAATTAACAATTTAAACATTAGAAACAAGATATTGCTCGGATATCTAGTGCCAGCAACTATATACTTAGGGTTTCCCGTAATAGTTATCGCTACTACCAATCAGGTGTTTAACACTTTCCAAGAAACAGAAAGAGTAGAGCAAGTAATCGGAGAAACCAGTAAAATATCCGCAGGTGCGGAGCAAATGGTACGGGGGATGCGCGGGTATATAATTAATAAAAATCAGCAGTTTTTAAAGGATTTTCAAGTGGGTGCACAATTAGCTCGCCAGTCGGCAAATAATGTAGAGCAGATCGTTAAAGATCCCTCCCAGAAAACCCGTTTGTATAGGATGCGAGAGCTAGTAAACGAATATTATGATGGTTCTAACGAAATTGTTCGCTTATTGCAGCAAAATCAAAAAGAGAAAGCGATCGCTCTATTTAATACAGGCAAGTACACAAATTTTGTGAATGAATTTGTGGAAGTGAACCGGGTATTTCGGGAAGCCGAATTAAATATAATTAAGGAAAAAACGCAGATAACAAAGGAAGCTTTACACTTATTGGTATCGACGCTGCTGGTTGCTTCGGTGCTTTTAATGCTGTTTGGTGCGGGCATAGCTTGGCTGATTTCGTCAGGAATTGTCGGAACTATCGATCGCGCAATTAGTTCGATCGCCACTTCTTCCACTGAGATTGCAGCAACAGTTGAAGAACAGGAACGCATGGCAAGCCAGCAAGCAGCTTCAGTCAATCAAACTACTACGACAATGGACGAATTGGGTGCATCTTCTCGCGCGACTTCACAGCAGATAGAAACTGCCGCATCTCAAGCAATACAAGCTTTAAATTTAGCTGGAACAGGTACAAAAGCTGTCGAACAAACTTTAGAAGCAATGGCAACCCTGAAAACAAAAGTTCAGGATATGCAAGGGCAAATTATGCAGTTGAGCGAGCAAACCGATCGCATTGGCAATATCTCAACTGTCGTTAGCGATTTGGCAAATCAGACTAATATGTTAGCGCTTAATGCTGCCGTGGAGGCAGTGCGGGCGGGCGAACACGGCAAGGGATTTGGCGTTGTCGCGTCAGAAATTCGCAAACTAGCCGATCGCAGTAAAAAATCTGCTACGCAAATTAATCTCTTAGTTGCTGATATTCAAAAGGCGATTAACTCAACAGTAATGGTAACAGATGAAGGAACTAAAACTGTAGAATTTGGTGTAAATATTGCCTCAGAAACCGCAGCAGCCTTTGCTGGAGTGGCTGATGCAATTAACAATGTGGTTTTGACCTCTCAGCAAATTTCGCTGAACGCCAAACAGCAAGCAATCGCGATCGAGCAAGTGGTGGAAGCTATGAACTCACTCAACCAAGCAGCAGCACAAACGGCTTCCGGTATCACTCAAACTAAAGTCGGTACTCAAAAATTGAATGAAGCTGCTTTAGATCTAAAAGCAGTTGTTTAAGAATAGCAATTAGTTCTGATAGCTTCACAAAAAGATGCAACTGTAAGCCCCTTTTCCTCCTGATGACAGTACAAGTCAGATTGGCAATATCTCGACTTTAGCAAGTTTGGTTAGCGATTTAGCCAGCCATAGGAATATCCTGGCTCTCAACGCCACCGTGAAAGCAGTCAGAGCCGGTGAGTACGAGCAAGGTTTGGCGTTGGTAGCAAGGGAAATTCGCAAGTTAGCAGAGGAAAGCCAAGAAGTGGCACAAAAGATTAATGGTATTATTCCAGAGATTAAATGTGCGATCTACTCGACTATGAAAGCAACAGAAGAGGGAGCCAAAACGGCAGTAATATTAATTCCGGTTGCACTCATACATGATGTTAATAATCAACAGTTAACAGTCAACAGTCAACAGTCAACAGCGAATTTACTATTCCGATGAAGAGAGAATTTGATATAGCAGGGGTGAAAACAGCACGAGATATGGCAGAAGCTTTTACGGGGCTTCGGGAAGCTTGCAATCTGGTGTTTACTAGCAATCAACAAATTTCTTTTAATATTAAACAGCAGGCGATCGCTATTCAGCAAGTAGGTGATGCCATGAATTCTCTCAACTAAGCCGCTTTTCAAACAGTCAGTGGCATTACTCAAGCCAAAATCGGCACTCAAAAACCTAACGAAGCTGCATTAAATTTCAAGTCTGTGATGTCAGAAGGAAGTTCGGAAACGAGGGGTATACAGGATTTAATGGATTTAATGGATTTAATCAAAAATTGGGCGCATTTCAGTTTTGCATTTACAGTGCGAGCCTCCCCGCTCGCGATTTGTACAATACGCGAGATATTAAACTCGCACTATGATAAAAAAATGCTTTTTGCAAAACTGAGATGCTCCTGAAGAATTAGCCATTACCAATTAGCGATTACCAATTATCCAAAGATATATATGATAGAAGATCAAGAACTACGAGATGTATTTAAAATTGCTAGTCAAGAACACTTGCAGAAACTAGACGATGGATTTCTGTACTTAGAACAACACCCAAGAGACTTAGCTAAGTTAGAAGAATTGCTGCGGGAAACCCATTCTCTTAAAGGTGATGCTGGGATGTTGGGCGTAAAAAATGTAGCATCTTTAGCTCATCAAATAGAGCATATTTTGGGAGGTATCAAGCGGGGAGAAACTCAACTAAATCCAGAGCTTAGCGATCGACTTTCCCAAGGTTTAGAGGCGCTTCGCCAACTCGTTAACGAAGCCGTCACGGGTCAAGATTCCGGCGTCAATACATTTTACGTGCTCGCTAGCATGATGGGTGCTTCTAGCAATCCCCAGCCCGCCGCCCCGATAGCAGAACCATCATCTTCACAAGTACCAGAACAAGCATTAGTAAAAACGCAATTTACCAATTCGGAAAATACGCCACCAGAAACAAATAATGAAACTTCTTTAGCCACTAATTTAGATAGTAATTTCTCTTTTTTGACGGTACAATCGGAGCGAGAATTGCTGTCGAAATCTCAAAAATTGCCTGCCGCTTCTGGCCCCGCTGTTACATCGGCTTCCGAACCGACTGTTAAGAATGGTTCTTCTAGTTCGTCTTACCGCATCGAAACAATTCGCGTTGCTACCAAAAATTTAGACGATTTAATGACTCAAGCAGGGGAACTAACTGTTACCAAAACTCGGTTAGTACACCGACTTGCTGAACTCGAAAAAATTACCACTTTGTGGGAAGATTGGAGCCGAGAATCTTTTATAAATCGGTTGGCCGATCATCAAATAGAAACTGAGAAAACCGGATCTGAACAAAACGAGATATTCATGCAGTTTCAGAAATATTACCAGCGGACTGAAGAACATTTAGAACATCTGGGAACTTTAGTAAATCGCTTGAACAATCTAGTTGATGAAGATACGGCTAGACTCGAATTAATTGCCGAGGAATTAAGCTCAGGAATTCGCACTCTTAGATTGCTGCCTTTGTCTACTATTTTTAATATATTTCCCCGAGCGGTTAGAGACTTGGCGAAGCAGGAAGAAAAAGAAGTTGCATTAGTCATTGAAGGTGGGGAAACTTTAGCTGATAAACGCATTTTAGAAGAAATGAAAGACCCTTTGATGCACCTGATTCGGAATGCGATCGACCACGGCATCGAGACTACCGCCGAACGCGAAAGGCTGGGCAAACCTCCCGTGGCTACTCTCCGAATTAAAGGCTACCAGACTGCTAGTAATATTATCATTGAAGTTGCTGATGATGGCCAGGGGCTGAATCTCGATCGCATTAAACAAACTGCTGTCAAACGCAACGTTTGCACGCCGGAAGCACTCGCCGTCATGACAGAAAGCCAAATTGAATCGTTGATTTTTGCTCCGGGTTTTTCCACCAGAACATTTGTTACTGAAGTCTCTGGCAGGGGGGTTGGTTTAGATGTAGTTCGGACTAATGTTGAATCACTAAAAGGCAGCATTAAAGTTGAATCTGTACCAGGAAAAGAATGTATTTTTCGGCTAACTATCGGCACATCTATAGCTACTGCTAATGTATTAATTATAGCTGTTGAAGGTGTTGCTTATGCGATGCCAAGTGAATTTGTTGATACGGGGATAATGGTGGCTAATTCTGATATTTTTACTTTAGAAGGGAAAGCAACTATACTTGTCGATGCTCAGCCGCTATCAGTTGCGTATTTGGCAGATTTATTAGAATTAAACAAGGGAGAATGGCTGCCTCAAAATCAGGAGTGGAGAGAGGAAAGTTGGAAAGAACTCAACAGGAAAATAGAGGGAGAATCCCTGACTTCAACTTCTCAAAAAATGTCTTGTATTGTCCTGAAAGTTGGGGAGGAAAGATTGGGATTATTTATAGATACTTTGATTGACGCACAGGATGTGGTGATTAAACCTCAAAGTCAATTGTTGAAACGGGTGCGAAATGTTTCAGGTGCAACGATTCTCGGGACGGGGGAAGTTTGTATGGTACTCAATCCTCATGATTTGATAAAATCTGTACGCAAACAAGTTTCGTCGCGTGAGGTTTCTGGCGGGCGATCGCCCGTTGAGACAGTCAGCCGCAAACAAGTTATACTTTTAGCAGAAGATTCGATCGCTACCCGCACTCAAGAAAAGCGCATCCTCGAAGGTGCAGGTTATGAAGTGGTGACAGCCGTAGACGGAATGGATGCTTTCAATAAATTAAAAACTCGCTACTTTGATGCTCTGATTTCTGATATACAAATGCCAAATTTGGATGGCTTAGGACTTACTGTTAAAATTCGCGAGCAAAAAGAATACAATGAGTTGCCGATTATTTTGGTAACATCTTTGGCATCGGATGAAGATCGAAAAAGAGGGGCTGATGCCGGGGCTAATGCTTATATTCCTAAAGGTACGTTCAATCAAGATGTATTGATTGAAACCTTGAAAAGGTTAGTTTAATTGTAGAAGAAGGGGAAGGGGAAGGGGAAGGAAGAGGGGGAGAGTGGGAGAGTGGGAGAGTGGGAGAGACGGCTACCAATTCCCAATCCCTCCGCTTCGCGCTCGCCCAATTCCCAATTATCCATTCCCAATTCCCAATCCCTCCGCTTCGCGCTCGCCCAATTCCCAATTATCCATTCCCAATTACTTAAAAAATTCATGTCTTCGGTCATAAAAGTATTGTTAGTAGAAGATTCCCCAGTAGCTACGATTGTCCTCAAGCGCATTTTGGATGCTTCGCCAGAAATCCAAGTTGTAGGAACCGCTTGCAACGGGTTAGAAGCACTAGAATTAATTCCGAAACTTCAGCCGGACGTTATCTGTACGGATTTTAATATGGCAAAAATGAACGGGTTAGAATTCACGCAGGAAGTGATGAAAAAATACCCGCGACCGATTTTAATAATTAGTGCTTCTGTACAAGCAAGCGATACTCAAAATGTATTTGAACTTATGGAAGCAGGTGCATTAGATGTTTTCCCCAAACCGATTGGCGGGTTGGCATCAGATTACGCTCGTCTCGCGAATGAATTAATTGCTAAAGTTAAAGTTTTGTCGGGAGTTAAAGTATTTACGCGGCATCAAAGGCTGGGAGGAATCGAAACAAGCGATCGCCCCAGCCCAAAAATTAATCAATTATCAGCGCACAATTACCAATTATCCAGGGAAAATCTTAAGCCTCATACTATTAAATTATTGGCTGTAGGCGCGTCTACAGGCGGGCCGCAAGCGCTGCAGTCGATTATTTCGCAGTTTCCAGCTAATTTGCCAGTGCCGGTAATTTGCATCCAGCATATCAGTGAAGGATTTTTGCAGGGATTGGTTAACTGGTTGGGTTGTGAATCAAAACTGCCGGTGAGAATAGCTGGTTTGCGGGAATTACCGCAAGCTGGGATTATTTATTTTCCGCCTGAAAAGCGTCATTTAGAATTGGATTCTCAAGGGCGATTTATTTATTCGGAAGGTGGTGGTGAAGGGGGACACTGCCCATCTGTAACGGTAACTTTTAAGTCAGTTGCTAATTTTTATGGTAGGGGGGCTGCTGGTGTTTTGCTAACAGGAATGGGTAGAGACGGTGCTGAGGGTATGCTGGCGATCGCGCGAGTAGGAGGCTTGACAATTGCTCAAGATCGAGACAGTTGCGTGGTTTTTGGAATGCCGAAAGAGGCGATCGCCCTTGGTGCAGCTCAGCACGTTTTACCCATCAGCGCGATCGCTCCCCTGCTGTTGGCTAAGTTAAAAGTTTAGCACTTAGGGAAAATATATAGCCTTTTTCAAGCGTGGTGAGGAGTTGACATTTTAGATTGAGGAATTGGGGGATTGAGGGATTGAGCGATCGATCTGTCAATACCTCATATGAGAGATCTAACTGCTATAGAAGGAGACGGCGGTTGAAACCGCGCCCATCTTCTTTTATGATTTGAGAGTGATAAACTTACCAATAACTTCGCGCAACTTTTCAGCATCAAAGGGCTTAGTTAAATACTCGGTTGCTCCCGCCAAACGACCCTGCACCTTATCAAAGGCTCCATCTCTGGCTGTCAGCATCACGATCGGCAAATTTTGAAATTGAGGTAAGCTTCGTACTGTGCGACAGAGTTCCAATCCGTCAATACCAGGCATCGAAACATCGAGCAACAAAACAGAAATTTGTTCGTGATAAATCGTTGATAAAGCATCGACTGCATTGTCTGTCACGAGAACTCGAAACTCTTTGCTTAAGGCTTGTTTGACCAGTCCTTGCATTACTACGCTATCATCAACTGCCAAAATAGTTGGTATTTGAATGCTAGTTGCAGACATATTCTTCTCCCGGTTTATTTATAACTTTTGAAAAGAGAAAACATAATTTTCGCCATGTCGAAGGGCTCGAAAACAGGGATGGCTAGAAAAGTCGATCGCCTATTACAACACTTGCAAAATCTCCATCTCAATGCTAAAACCCTCGACGGTCGAGTTTGACCAACTATCGTTACAAAGTTTAACATTTTGGCAATCTTTTGTACTTCATTTTCTCACTGTAATTGAGTAGTCTGTGGCACAGACTCGTAAACCGCACTGGTATTGTGGCACAAATTGATTATTTTAATCTACCAGCAAGCCTCCTACGCAGGATTAGACAAGTCCCTTAAAATACACTTAAATTTAGAGAACTTGCTCCAAAAAATCCGGTTTCTTGGAAAATCGTTGCTCATCCCAGAGATGCTTGAGGAAAAAAACCCGGGTTTTGTGCCTCGCCTGCCTCTAGGACTGACTTATTCAAAAATTCTCTGTAAACTGCTATCCGCGATGTATGGGTGAAGCGTGTTTTTTCCCTGGGGAGGCTCTTAGATTCACCCAGCCGGAGTATTAAAAAGCACAGTCAAGTCGAAATATAATTTGTATCGTATTTAGATCTGTGGTGTCCTAATTCCATAACTCAAAAGTTTCAATTTCAGTCAAGGGGTTGCTCTGAGTTGGGCGCAAGCAGGCTGCACGCGACTTGTGCCAACAGTCTCCCGACACAAAATACAGAGCTTGTTTTGCTGGGGCGGGTATTGAAGCCGGTGGACATTCACGAAGGGGTTGACAGCAGGCTGCTGATTTTGCAGGGCGGCTTGAAGTCCAACGGGCTGATACCGGGAATTGAGGTAATTAAAGACTAGGGCGACTTGCCGAAGGTAGAGTGCTATCCCGGAGCTCTCAACCAAGTATTTATGACTATTTGGGGGAATGCGATCGACTCTTGGGAAAATCGGCCCGCGCCCAAGACGATCGCCATCTCGACGGCGCTGGTGGCCAGAGAGTTGGAGAATGCTGAGTTTGGAAAGTCGATCCTCTTCGTTGGCGCAGCCCCCGTAGGGGCGGGCTCCGCTAACGGCAAATTTGTGGTGATTCGGATTCGCGACAGCGGACAGAGATTGACCCAAAAAGCTAAATCCCGCTTGTTTGACCCTTTCTTTACCACTAACCCCGATGGGGCAGGGTACGGGACTAGGCTTGTCTATCAGTTACCAGATTGTGGTGGAACAGCAGGGTGGCAGTTTGAAGTGTATCTCGGAACCCTTACAGGGAGCAGATTTCTGGATTTAAGTCCCGCTGTATCGCCCCGCACCGGTCAAACAAAAAACTGGCGGGCGATCGGTTTAAAAAATATTTTTGAGATTTTACTGTCAAAATGCTTGACAGATTTAGGTGTTTGAATGCTAATATGATGAAGGTTAAGACGTTGGGGCGTCGCCAAGTGGTAAGGCAGCTGGTTTTGGTCCAGCCATTCAGAGGTTCGAATCCTTTCGCCCCAGTTAAATTGTTTGTACAATGGTTGATTCAGAAGGAGTAAAGTCCTCACTACGAACCAATGAATTATGTTTGTAGTGAGGACTTCAGTGTTTCTGAATCAAAAAACTAAAGTCCTGACTGCAAACCAATTTTATTGTGGTTGTTCGATCGCCCCACATCAGATCACTGCGAACTTTTGATCTCGCGAGCGTTGAGCCGATCGAACACGTATCGCGAAATGGCCGGAAATGCTGTTTCGTCTCTGGAATAAGCGGGATCGTCAGCAAAAACAGCTAAGATATAAATCGCGCGATCGTCCAAAGTCCTGACAAATGCCACTTCGCTGCGGGATTTGGAAGTATAGCCAACCTTGGAACCAAAATAAATCTTAGTTGGTAAAGACTCGCCCAGAAATCCTTTGATCGAGTTGGTAGGGTCATTTTTCCAGGCCTTGGGGTCTAAATCTCTCGTCAGCAAGTAAGCCATTTTGCGGCTGGCGATGCTGGAAACAGCTTGCCTAGTATAGATTTCATATATTAATCTGGCGGCTTGATCGCTAGTTACTTGATTGCGAATTGGCTGGGAAGCATCGCCCCGCAATTGCAAGTCACGACCGATAGGGCCTTCTTGATGCAAATAGTGTATGGGATAATTTTTGGTGCTTATACGAATATCATTGTAGCCGGCTGACTGGAAAAATGAATTAATTTGCGTGCGTTTTTGCAGCCATGTTTGCAACTCTTCTCCTGCGAGCCGGACTCCTGATTTTGTATCAGTGATTTTGTCTAAAATCCGGCTGGCGGCATCGTTGTTGGAGAAACCAATCATTTGTTCTAGGTCGTTTTTGAACGTTGATTCTTTTTGCGTAATTATGCCTTTTTCGGTGGCTGAGTAAAAGGCTGCCATCCAAAATAACTTGGCAACGCTAGCGGGAAATCTGAGACTTTGATTTTGATATCCGGCAATGCTGTGGGTTTGGGGATTGCTAACATCAATTAAGCTAATTGATAGCTTGTCTGCAGGCAGTCCTTTGCTGGTCGCAATCTTCACAGCTTCATCAACAATCCCTTGCAATTCTTGAGAGTAAGTTAAATTAGGAGGTGTTTTGATGTTGTAGCTGAAGGTAGGCTCGCTTTGACGATCGACTAAACTTTCCGGTGTTTGAATTATCGGCGGCGAGAGGGGTTCTTGAGTCAAAATGACTGGCGGTTCTGGGGGACGGCGAATTCTGAAGGGTATTGTGACAATCCAAAAAAGCGCGATCGCCCCAGCAACTAAGCACAGGATGTTACCGTATTTTAATCGAGAAAATTTCGTCCTGACTCGGCGACGAGATTGGACGGGAGGCTGGCTGCTTTGTCTGCGCCTGACTGGACGCTGGCTGCTTTGGGGTGGGGATTGGGTTAAACTTCTGGCATCCATCTTCTCTCGATAAAGAGACCGCAGATATAAGGCAGAGGAACGCAGATAAACGTAGATAATTTTAAGAATTGATACCGACTTTTCCCAGAAATCTATGGGGCGCGGGGATGCAACTGGACGGCTGCTACTTTGTCGGGATGGGACTGGACGGCTGCTGCTTTGTCGGGGCTGGATGGGGCGTTGGGGCCCGATGGGGGGGCGTCGGCGGTCTACTTGCATTACAGTGTTGTGGTATCAAACTCGCAGGATAAGTTTATAATAGGTCGGCGTATAATACCATTTTAGATTTTAGATTTGAAATTTGAAAATTGCGAATCACTGATTATATAAGGGTTTGGATCGCGGGCTTACAGTCGGATTCTTTTGGGAAACTAATTTAAATGACCAAGCCCAAAAACAGGTACAAACCCCGAAGCGGCCGGGTAGTTGACCCTCCGAGATTCATTTCTGAAATCTGAAATCTGAAATCTAAAATCTAAAATGGACTGATACACTTATCAGCCGAGTCCGCCACTGCCAATTCGAGCTTTCTTCTAGGCTGATGCAGACTTCTAATAATTGTAAAGATTTCAGGATAGCACTCGGTTAAAGCAAAATCCTTTGAAAAACATGAGAAATTTTTGGAGTCCGGCTATTTGGGGATTTGCGATCGCCATTGTGAATAATTCTTTGATACCGGATGTGTGGGCATTTCAGCCTCCACCTGCTGTCGCTGTTGTCGATCGACCAACAAAAGCACAGGGCGCGGATGTAGCGGCCCAGTTGACGGAAAAAAGCGAAAAGTGGGACGTAATAAACAACCAAACTATTTCCAGTTTCCCGAGTCTGTTTTGGGAAATCAACAATTTATCTAAAATTTCCTATTCGCAATTGCTCGAAGTGCTCGCTAGAGGAGCCGACTCAGACAATACCGCGAGAGAAAATGCTGCACAACCCGAAGATATAGCACGTTTTGAAAAGATTGTACAGTATGCAAAACAACAAAATTTGCCCGATCGCGCGATCGGAGAAATCCTACAGGCGATCGCCGACAATTTCCTAGGAAAACCCTACGCCGAGAATTTGCTTGACAATTCCGGCGAAGAAAAGTTGATCGTAACTTTAAATAAATTTGATTGCGTTTTATTTGTCGAAACCGTTTTAGCGATTTCGCGAGGCGTAGCCGTCAAAGATTACGACTATCAAAACTTTGTAAATCGCCTAGAACAACAGCGGTATGTAAACGGTAAAATGAACGGTTATTGCAGCCGCCTGCACTATTTTTCTGAGTGGATTAACGACAATCAAAAACGGAAAACAGTAGAAAACATCACCGCTGAATTAGGCGGAGTGCCCATGAATAAAACACTAAATTTCATGAGCCAGCACCGCAGCAGTTACCCGCAAATGGTCAAAGACGAAGCAACTTATCAGTGCATAGTCAACCAAGAAGCAGACTTAGCCAAAACGATTGTTAATTACATCCCGACAAATCGGATAAAAAGTATTTATTCTCAGTTAAAACCGGGGGATATTGTGGCGGTAGCCACGGATCTTAAAGGATTGGATGTCACCCACACGGGTTTTGTGTACAGGAATGCAGACGGGAATCTGGGCTTAATTCATGCTTCGCCGGCTGGGGCTGTGACAGTTGCTTACGACTTGCAAAGATATATTAGCAGAGTCGAAAGCGCGATCGGCATTGTAGTCGTTAGGGCGATCGATCCCAGATAAAGATATGTGAGGTTATCAACAGAAAAAACTAAAGCCCTTACTTACTACAAACCTGTTACAATTTTTGGTGTTTTTGCATGATTTTATGCTTCAGACAAACCACCAAAACCCACTCCACAATACACCCCAAAATATAGCCGATAAAATTCTCGCAAGCAAAGCTGTTAAGCTGTCGCGCAAATAAACATTGCATATTCAGGGTGATGCTCAGAGCAACGGCCCACTCATTGTTTTATTTTTTTACATAAAATTTAATTGCCGCAACAGCTTAATTGCCTCTTTCTTCTGAAAAGGAGATGATTTCATGCTTTGCAGCGATCGGCATTTCATCGTAATTTCATAACTGCGTGTAATTCTAGAGAAGTAAACCAATTTGGAGTATCTCAGGTAGCAACATTTTCTTTCGCTACTCTATCTCTATTCTCAATGAAGTGAGCGTTATTCAACTTTTTAGGAAAGATAGGATTTTCATTTCTTCTATTTAAATTCCTTGCTATTGGCAGGTTCCAAAATGTTTTTTCGACCGCTCTTCAAAACTATGTAATTTGGTTCCACTGCTATGCTGCTGACGCAAGGATTATAAGTGAAGTCATCCATTCTCTAAACCACTATTCACAATTTCATCTAGTAAACGACATGGACAATACTTTCATTGCAACTTATTTTGATTGGGATCACCGGACTCCACGCAAACGCCATCGCTTGGCTAATCGGGTATTGAATAAATTGCGATTGAACGGTCAAGTTATTCCAAAAACGCCTGGTATGGCAACTGTAGAAGCTCGAATGAATATTTTTCATTTGGCAAGCCAAATAGCAGCATACAAAGTAGAGGGTGATGTTGTCGAAGTGGGTTGTAATGCCGGCGAAAGCTCCATTGTGATCCAAAAAATTCTGAATGAGTATGCGCCGGAGAAACAATTTCATGTGTTTGACAGCTTTGAAGGGCTTCCAAAACTACAAGAAGACGATATAAAAGATGGAATATACGCTCAAGGTTCGATGACAGCTAAACTCGACAAATTCAAAAAGAATTTTTCCGATGTTGGACTGGATCTACCACATATTCATAAAGGATGGTTCGAGGATACTGTTCCTTCATGTCTTCCAGATCGGATCAGCTTTGCAATTGTGGACGGCGATATATATAGCTCTACTCAATATGTACTACCCTATGTGTACGAGCGTCTAACGCCAGGAGCTATTTGCTTATTTGGCATTTATTATGATGAAAAGGTGTTTTCACGTCCACATACTGCTGAGCCATTCAAATCGCCTGGTGTAAAACGTGCTTGTGATGAGTTTTTTGCAGACAAGCCTGAAAAAGTGTCTGTACTCTATGCTTGTGAGTATTCCAACGGCTATTTTCGCAAGTTGTAGAGACAGAGCAGTTTTATGGGGATAATAATCGGGTGTTTCTATCGTTAGAGTGTTTCATCACCTTCGTAAATAGGGAACTCCTCGGAATTGGGCGATGGGTAATAAATCTGGTTTATTGCCGATCGCCAACACCTAATAATGACGCAAATCCGTCCATTGCATCCCTAAGCGGGCTAGGTGCTTGTGGCGAACCTTACGCTACTTAACAATCAAGGACGAAACTCCTGACTACAACCAAATTAATTGACAATTTCGTTGCGAGATACCTTACTCTTTCTAGCAGGATTTGGCGTTAATTCCGCCGGTGAGGCTTGAACAGTTCCCCAATCCTTCAAAAAGCTTTTCAGCAAAACCTCTTGCTGAGTGCGGAATTCCTCGACATTTGCCCCTCGATTCATAATAACAAACCATACTGTTTCCTGTTTTTGAGTTGGCAGCGCTCCGCCCAAAGCGCTAACATTATCCAACGTACCAGATTTGACTACTGCTAATTTGGGTAACGGTCGTTCAGAAAGGATTCCTTTATCTTTTCCAACTACAGTTAAGACATCGGCAACTGTCATGCTGTAAGGTTTAAGATAGCCTTCTAAAGCTATAAATAACGCACAAGCGGCGCGGGGAGAAATACGGTTATCTTCGCTCAATCCCGAACCGTTGACGAGTTGAATTTCGGCGGGAGGAACTCCAGTTGCTGCTGCTGCTTTTTGTGCAACTATTTTCGCGCCGCCGACACTATCGGCGAGCATATCTGCCATGAGATTGTTGCTGTACTGATTCATTTTTTTGATCAGTTCGGTGAGGGGCAAAGAATAATGTTTGACTAAAGGCACGCTGGTGGGAGGTGCTGGCACAACTTTGACAGTACCATCAATTACTATTTGAGGTTTTGGGGTATTTGGAGCTAGTGTTTGATACTGGGCGGCGGCTTCGCTGGGCCAGTTTTGACTGTTGAATGCTTGTTTGAGCAATTCTCCTGATTTGAGGGGATTTAATTCAAAGTTCATGTAAAATTTATCGACAATTATCAAATTACCAGTGATGCGCTTGATGCCTTTTTGATTTAAGGTGTTACCGAGGGCGATCGCCTCTTCCCAAACAAACAAAGGATCTTCGCTACCCTGAATAATTAAATCGCCTTTTAATACGCCGTCTTTGATTGTCCCGTCGGTACTAATTAAAGTAATAAATTGATGTTCCGGCCCAAATTCTTGCAGGGCTACCAGAGATGTTGCTACTTTGGTAATGGAAGCTGCTGACAGAGGAACTGTACCTTGATGGTTGGCTAGCAAAGTATTGCCAGATTGCATCCAGATTCCTTGGTCTTCTTTGGCAGAACCTTGGGCTGTCAATCCGTTGAGATATTGCTGGATTTTGGTATTTGTGGCAGTTTCGGAATTGTTGACAGAGACTGTTAACGGCTGACTCGGTTTAACCGGCGGCGGGGAAGATTCGGCTACAGGAGAGGGAGTTGCAAGTTGGGGTGATTCCGTAGCGGCGCATCCGGTAATAATTGTGAGAATGGCGATCGAACTTACAGCAGTCAAGTAGCGGTTTTTCAGCATTACCATAAATTTTTCCATCAAATTGACCATTCATCCTGCGGCACACCCGATGGAAAGTTTAGCATTAGCTGCACCTCTTCCTTCTCCGATCTTCCTTCGCGCACTTCTCGTCTTCTTGCTTTCGTTAAATAGATATCTCGAAACGCTTCAGGATTTGATATTCAGCGCCTGGGGCCTTCACCCCAGGCCGGGCAAATTCTCGATCGACTGGTTTATCCAGCCATACTCCCCATACTTAGCGGCACCATTTCCCCGTGCATCGTCAGGCCTAATAACATCGGCTCATTAACTCGGATTGCTTCTCCTGTAAGCGCGCAGCGTTCCTCCTGCTGTGCTGTGGCATTAATGCTGGCTCGAATATCTTCTCGGCAAAACATCTGGCGATACTCTCCAGACTTCTGCTGGACGTAATTCCAGAGCAAATCTCGAATCAAAGCTTGATAGCCTTGATTCCCCGCGAGCTCTTTGAGTCTCTCCTTGAGCTCTCTTTCTAGTCGGATGCTGGTGACTTCCATTTCGGTGGTTGAGGTTCTAGGTAAGGTATGCATTATTTTTCTCCGTGACAGGTGGACATATGTGTAATATCAGTGTAGTATGTTTAAAGCTAGATTTAAAGGTCTCCGATCGCTTTGTGCCTACTGTGACATTTCTCTCCACCAATTCCACCTATCAACCGCAGCGCGGCGATCGCCCTTGTGGTTGCAGCGACTCGTCACTGCGCGTCTTGATGGCGAGTTTTGTCACCGTCACAGCAATCTCGCGGGCGCGTATAAGCCCAATTAAACCCGGTTATAGTGGATTAAGACAAAATGCAGAAATTAATTACAACCAGGTAGACCGGGACGGTCTGGGAGTGGCACAGCCAGAGAAAGATACGCGAAGCGGGAGGTACAGCTAAAAAACTGTACCGATACAGGATGAAAATTTGCATGAAAGCAGTTTTTTGGGCCCCCGCTTCTGTACGACAGAAGCGGGGGCATTTGATTGGATATTTGAGAAATTGGGAAAGGCTTGGGAAACTGGCAAAAAACCAGATTCAGCCAATGCTGGTGCAACACCCAAAATCCTAAATCTAAAACTTGTTTTGAGCGAAGTCAAAAAAATTTAAATTCTTCAATCTAACAATGCTGGTGAAACATCCACAATCCAAAATCTAAAATCTAATCATGCTGGTGAAACACCCAAAATCCCAAATCTAAAACTTGTTTTGAGCGAAGTCGAAAAATTTTAAATTCTTCAATCTAAAATCCTAATGAAGAGGAGGCAGCCGTGACCGTACTAACTGATGTATTGAGGCAATCTGTGGTGGTGTTTTCCCAGAATTACCTACCGATGAGCCGTGTCAACATCAAACGGGCGATCGTACTTTTGGTAACAGGCAAGGCCCAAGCTCTAGATTATAGCACCGGCAATGGCTGGCTGGTGCGATCGCCCACCACCAGCATCCACGTACCCGAACACATCCGCTTGACTTTTGCCAACAGCGAACGCCTTTGGAAAGTGCCACCGGTCAATCGCCGGGAAGTTCTGCGCCGCGACGCTCATTCTTGTCAATACTGCGGCAGCAACCGACAGTTGACGCTGGATCACGTCATGCCTCGATCGAAGGGCGGGCTGCATACTTGGGACAACGTGGTGACTGCTTGCGAAGGGTGCAACTCTCGTAAGGGCGATCGAACTCCCATAGAAGCTCAAATGCCTTTGCGAACTAAGCCGAAGTCTCCTATGCACCCCACTGTGGCTTTTTCCGAAATGTTTTGGCACGAATACCAAATTGGGGAATAGGAAATTAGTCAGTCTACTAACAACTGACAACTGACTACTGACTACTGACAAATTTCAATTTTAAGGCTGTCAATATGCTGAAGTTGACTTACACTGAAACGGGCTTTAACCTAGAGCGTTTGGCTCAATCTCCCGAACAGTTAGTGGCGCTGCGAGTTGTGCTGGCTATGCGAGTTGGTCAAAGCATCAGCGTCGAACCGAGCACTGCGGCATTTTTGCTGCCGGCGAATTTGCCGGCGCTGTCTCTGCTGGAATCTGAGGCCCGCCGAAATGATAGCGAGGCGATCGATCTTTGTGTTGCTGATGCTGATTTTGTGGAGGTGACTCTGCGCGGTACGTGGATTTCTGGCGAGTCTGAGGGGGCCCAGGGCGTGTTTGCGACTGTTTTGGGCGATCGGGCCGAGCGATTGCTGCTCAAACTATGGCTCGAAACTCAGGCTGCTGCGGAGGTTGTCGGGGAAGTTGGCGATTAATATCGGATAGAAGAAGGAAGAAGGAAGAAGGAAGAGGGAAGAAGGAAGAAGTCATTAGTCATTAGTCATTAGTCATTAGTCATCAGTCATTAGTCATCAGTCATCAGTGCTGTCGCCTCCGAGCTTTCGGTACAACGTCATCAGGCAATACTTCGGACAGTTTTAGGCAGGATCGAGTATCTGAAACCCATGCTGGCTATAGTGCGGACTATTTTTTCAAAGTTTAAGTTTAGCCTTAAGTTTGAAAAAAAGATTAAAAATGCGAAGGCTTGCACTGTAAAGCTTACAGAAACTTTAAAAAACTGTCCGAAGTATTGATCAGGAAGAGGGAAGAAGTCATTAGTCATTAGTCATTAGTCATTAGTCATTAGTCATTAGTCATCAGTGCTGTCGCCTCCGAGCTTTCGGTACAACGTCATCAGGAAGAAGGAAGAGGGAAGAAGGAAGAGGGAAGAAGGAAATATTGTGTTCATCTCCCATTCTCCCCCTCTCCCATTCTCCCATTCTCCCATTCTCCCCCTCTCCCATTCTCCCCCTCTCCCCCTCTCCCATTCTCCCATTCTCCTTATGGTGTATAAATTAGGTTGAAGTAAATGCCGTTATCTTGCAAATTGTCGCCTTTATCGCTAATTCTCACCAAAGGAAAAGCGTAATCTACGCGCAGGTTCACCTGCGGTATCGGTTGCCAAATTACCCCCAAACCCACACCACCTAAAAATCTCTGATTCGCTAATTTATTAGGATTGTTGGGATTATTCCACACCGTACCCGCATCCAAAAAAGGCGCTAATTGAAGTTTGGGATTTCCCGAAGCATCGCGCTGCAAAGCAATCCGATCCTCGACAGACACTCGGAAGCCGTTATCGCCAGAACGGGCATTTTGGCGGTAGCCGCGCAAAGATTGTCCGCCACCAATTACAAATTGCTGGGAAGGCAACAAACTATTAGCAGACAACTGTAAATCTGATTGCAAAATTAATAAATGTTTGTCGTTCAATCGCTGTACTCGCTGCACTTGACCAAGCCAACTCAAAAATTGTCCGTCAGGGACAGAACCTTCGTTTTGAGTAGCATCAAACAAGCTAGTGCCGATCGTAAATTGCGATCGCAAGGCCCAAGCACCCTGCGCGTCGCGCCGAATGTAGTCCTGTCCCAGCTTAATTGCAGTGGTAGTGCTGACACCCTTGGAGTCCGGGCCGATGCCAAAAGGAAACGGTTCGCCAGCGAGAAAAGTTCTGCTTGTCTGATAAGTAACACCGGCAGACAGGGCAAATTCTTCGATCGGCGTTCTCAGCAGCGGCTGGCGGTAACTCAATTCAAATAAATGCGATTTTCCTGAAATATCAAAAGCGTCAAAAGGTGCTTGTACAATACTGTTGCGGTTCGGTGCCGCCCTCAGTTGCAAAGTGCCGTTCATGGCATTTAGCGGGATGCGGTAGCTGAAATCGAACAAGTCTGAATCACCTAGCGATCGGTAATAAGCCGCCGCCAGTTCGTCGCCATTTCCTGTGATATTGCGGTGCCGCACACTCACCCCCAATCTTTCGGAACCGACGCTGGGAGGCGAGTAATTGTCAAAGCTGAAACTAGATTGAAACGGATTAGCTTCGGTAACTCTGACGATCAGAATGCTCTCGGCTGCATTATCTCCAGCCCGCAGGCTGGCTTCTACATTGTCGAATAAAGGATCGACTCGCAGCAGCCGGAGTTGGTTTTCTAATGAAGATGTGCTTAAAGGTATTCCGGCACCGAGTCGAATTCGGCTGCGGATGTAACTTTTATGCACTCTTTTATTTCCTTCTACCTCAATTCGGGCTAGCTTGCCTTCGATCACTTGAATTTTGACTACCCCTGCGGTGATAGTTTGGGGTGGCAAGATTGCTCTGGAAGTGATGTACCCGCGATTGAGGTAAATTTCGGTAATTTTGTCGGCGATTTGTTGGATCTGTTCTAGGGTGGCAGAACGGCCCTCAAACGGCTTGATTAAGGCGTTAATTTCGTCTTCAGTTAATATGGTGCTGCCAATTACTTCAATTTTCTGCACCTGAATTATCGTATTCGGCAGCGGCTGCGGAACTGGTGACGGGGGTTGGGGCGCAACTGTTGGTGGTGTTTGGGGAGGTTGTGGGGAAGGCTGCGGGGCTGGTTGCAGAAATCGATCGCGATTTGGATCTGGTTGAGTTGGGGGCGGTGGCAGGTTTGGAGGTGTCTGGGGTTGGTTTTGGGCTAAAACATTGCAATCTAGGGGGTTATGACATTTTGGCTGGCTGTCTGCGAACTTTTTGGCTTCGGGCGACAGGCGCGTATCACAATCTGTTTGATTAATTGTAGAACAGCGATCGGGCTGATTCTCGATCGGGCTGCTTTCGGGAAAATCGGGGAGTTGATTTAAGTTGGTTGCAGTTTCATCTTGTTGGATTTCCAGTTTTTGAAGTGCTAATGCTTCGTTGTCCGTATTTGCTGAGTTGTCAGCGGCCGAAAACTGAGAAATATCATTTATTTGGGATATAGCTTTATTGGCATAAAAGCAAGCGATAGGAAGCGCTGTTAGAAGTGAAATCCCCAACCGAAATATTGCAATATTTGCTCTCGGGCGCATAATTAATGTGTTTTGTAAAATAAGTTTGTCTTCTGCTTGACTCTGCAAGTTTACCATTTAGTATTGGGCGCAATTTTACTATAAAAATTTGAACAGTCCGGCTTTCAAGAGGCAAGCGAACCAGAAATGCTCATGAGCACAAAAATTTGAATTTATTCAGGACGATCGACAAACAAACCCCCAACACCCCCAAAATCATCTGTGGCGCTGGCAGATACCGCCCTCGAAACCGAGTTTTTGGTACGCCGCGCACAAATAGAATTATTTTTTGGTTATGGGTGTTAACTCACTGGCGACTAATGGTGCTTGGGCGATTTTGCCGAGTTCGACCGAACTCAACACTTCTGACCACTTGGTGGCTAAACTGCTATCGCTGGGAGACTCTAGGCGCAGTTGAGCTAGAGTTGCCAGGTACTCGTACCAAAGACCTTGTTGGGCGAAGATGCTGAGCTTGGCGCGACTGTCGGGCGATCGATCCAACTGTGTTTTTACTGTTGGGGCGAGTGCGGTGCGGTTGATCCACCCGGACACGAGAACATCATCTGTATAGCTTTGCGGGCTACATTTGATAGTAAAGTACCATTGATAGTTTTTGCCCACTTCCAAGGCTGGCGCGTTGCCGTCGGAGCCTAGGCTGACGCTAACGATACCACCACGGCTAGTTACCATCCGAAAACTTTTTTTGTATACTGTTTTGTCACTTTCGTCTGCTAACTCAAACTGAACTGTTTTGTCAACGGCTGCGGGAATGTAGTAGAAAAATGTCGGCTTTCCTGATATGGTTTGCCCCATAGTTGATTGGGGAATCAAGGCTGTGATCGGAGTGGGGCAGACTAAGCCCCTGGTTCCTCCCCCTTCCCGCCTTCCGGGTACTCCCTGTTCCGGCGGTTGAAAGTTATTCCAAGCGGCTCCGGGTTGCTTGCTGTTGGTTCTGTTTCCCGTCTGTCCGGGGGGTTGAGCTGTTTGCAAGTTGAGGGGTAGCTGCGGTGTTGAGGGGCGGTGGACGCTTTTTGCGGGGCTGTTGATAGCCTCGGCTGGTATAAAGAAACTACCGGTGCCAACTGCCTGTAAAGACAGAATTAAAGAAAGGGCGCTGGTATTGAGAGCAGACTTCCAAGCCATGATGAACCTGCCTTCTGATGAACCTAAGAACTCGATGCACATTTTTATTCTACCCAAGGTTTTGGCGGATATAGTAATCTGTTGTACTTAATTTATATGTTCAGACAGATACGATTAGTTTGGCTGCTGTGACGGAAATAGAATTCTGTGTAGCGTTTTGGCGCGGTGGTTTAGTGGTTATACTTAGCTGCATTCACAGCAGCAAGTTGGGTTGACCTTGTTACACCCAATTTTGACAATGACTAATATTCCGGGTTTTTTAACTACGACGACAGGCTAAAACTTGTATTTTCGTAAACAAACCCGGTTGATGCGTTAGTTTTGGAGACCGGGAATCTCGGTAATGAAGACCGGTGGATCTCAAGCGATCGGCTACAAGTCAAAAGTCAAGTTTTCTGTACAATACCGACAAGAAATTTAGCATGAACCTCGATTCACCAGTTATCTCGGACAAACAGCCTTCGGGGCTGCGAATGGTCAGACCGATCGGTGTATCTGCACTGCACGGCATTGCTTTTTTGGGAAATCGGTTGTTCGGTGTCGATCGCGCCGAAGGGCTGCTATTGGAGATCGATCGAGAAACTGACAACACTACTGTTTTGAATCCTTATCAAACGGTTAAGTTTGCGGGCGCAACCGGGCTGGCTATTTGGGAAGATACTCTCTGGTTTGCGCGAGGTCAGGATATTTGTTGCTGTCCGGGTGCAATTCGCGATGGGGCGATCGCACAACTCAAACCGGAACATTTTGTTTCCCTTTCTTATCCAGTTGACGGGATTGCGATTTGGCAATCTACGCTTTACGTGACTTGCCAGAGATTGGGCTATATTCTGGTTTTTGACGGGAAAACTGGTCGGGAAATTACTCGATTTTTTGCTCCGGGTATCGGAGTAGAAAATATCACAATCCGGGATGAGGAAATTTGGATTTGCGACAAAACCGAGCAAACTGTTTACTGTTTGGAACGGGCCACAGGAGAAATTAAATTTAGCATTTTGACTCCCTTTGAATATCCTTCTGGCTTGGCTTTTCACAAGGATTCAGAGACGGGAGAAGAGGTTCTCTACGTGGCTTATGCGGGCGATGAGCTTTATATCCGGGATGACCCGAATTCGGAAGATCCTTTTCAGTTGACGAAGCGCGATCGCACTTTTATTCACCCTTTGTCTTTTCACTACAATGAGGCAGAATGCTACGCTTTGTCAAACGGTTTTTTGATAGAAATGTCCTATGTGGAGGAACTGTCTCCTCTGGATGAGGTAGAAATCGACAATTTGGAGTGGCGGATTGCTTTACCTTCGGAAACTCACCGGCAAAAGGTGAGGAAAATTACGCCAGTCGGGATGCCTTTTACTGAGGAAATTCAGGAAGGGGAACGGGTGGCGGTGTTTAAGTTCGATCGCCTGATGAAGGGGGAACGGCGAATTTTTGGCTGGAAGGCTTTGTTGGAAGTGCGATCGATTAAGTATCAATTGTCGCCTCGCGATGTGGAAAAGATTCCCAAACTGTCGCCGGAGTTTGAAGCTAAGTATTTGGTGGATAATGATAATTTGGCGATGGATACGGAGATTGTGCGATCGGCTGCGGTGGCCTCAATTGGCACAGAAACTAACATTCTCAGGCAATTGTTGAGCATTCGCAATTTTGTTTACGACCAACTTTCTTACGGAATCAGACCTCACATAGATACACCCGATATTGTACTGCGGCGCGGCATCGGTTCTTGTGGCGAGTACGTAGGGTTATTGTTGGCTTTGGCAAGGTTAAACGGGATTGCTTGCCGCACAATTGGGCGTTACAAGTGTCCGGCTTTTGCTGACAGAAAAGGTGTGCCGCTGGAACCTGATTTCAATCATGTTTGGCTGGAGTTTTATATTCCGGGCTTTGGCTGGGTACCGATGGAATCTAATCCCGATGATATTCAAGACAGAGGCCCTTATCCTTTGAGATTTTTTATGGGCTTAGCTTGGTACCACGTAGAAATTGGCAAGGGAATTCGGTTTCAAAGTCTCACCAGCGGGGGCGTTCCTCTGAAGAAGGAGGATGTTTCCGTGGGGACTTTGGCAATTAATCATGTCCGGTTTACAATTTTGGAAGAGTTGTTGTAAGGTTTGTAGTGAGGAATGCGAGTCTGCAGAGTTTGATGAGGACTTATATTCCTCGTTACAAGCTAATTTGATTGCGGTTGTGCGATCGCACATAATCTCAAATCTAAGCCAAGCAGGAGGGGTTGTGGAATTTTCTATTGCTAATTTTCTCGTTTTAGTGGCCTTTGTACTGCTGGTGACTGTCACAGGCGGGGTTGCATATTTGACTTCGGTTGAGTGGCGCGATCGCAGGCGGTTAGATAAGGCTAAACGGAAAAAATAGTCGCTGTTTGCTATTGACAAATTGCATTTTTTATTAAATAAAATAAGACGACCCCAATAGGTCGTCTTGTTTTTTGGTTGAGGTATTTTTACCGCAGATTAACGGAGATTAACAGAGTTGATGCCGATCGACTATTGGTTAATTACCCATCCGCGAATCAGTTCGTTTACCTGTTCCGGTACTTCGTCATGGGGACAGTGACCGGCTTTGATAAAGTGTTCTGTCAACTGCGGATAGTGTTGGCGAAATTTGGCGCTTCTGTCTGCAGAATTCATCCACGGATCGCCTTCTCCCCACAGCATCAGCAGCGGAGAGGTTAATTGACTCAGCAATAGGTCGATTTTTTCACCTTGGGGCGTTCGGAATACGGAGGCGAATACTTTGGGTGCACCGGGATCGCAGGAGGGAAGGTAAATTTCTTCTACTAATTGGTCTGTGACGGCGCTTTGGTCGAGATACACTTTTTCTAGAGTTTTCCGAATTGTCGATCGCTGGCGCGCGTACTGGAACAGCAGAAAACTTGCCCAATCTTGCTGGAATAAGGTTTTAGCTACCACAGATATAGCTTTTTGCACGGGCGGGGCTTCGGGTGCCGGTTGGGGTTCGCTGAAGGGGCCGGCGCTGTTGATTAAGATGAGTCCGGCGGCTGATTCGGGACGCTGGGCGGCGACACACAAGGCGGCGTAGCCTCCGAGGGAGTTGCCGGCGAGGACGGCGGGCCGGCCGATGACGTTGGTGATGAAGTCGTGGAGTTGGTCGCGCCAGAGGTCGCCGCTGTACTGGATTTCGGGTTTTGCCGATCGCCCAAATCCGATCAGGTCGATCGCCCAGACTTCAAAGTCTTTGCTCAGGCCGCTGATATTTTTGCGCCAATGGTCTGTGGACGCGCCAAAACCGTGAATTAACAGCAAGGGAGGGTGTTCGGGATGCCGATCGCCGGATCGGACGTAGTACACTGAATGGCCCCGCCACTGCCAGTAAGTGCCTGCTATAGGGGCTGTGGTGATGGTTGGGGTGGTTTGCATAATGTAAAGAAATAATTATTTACTTTAACTATTGTATCGCGACGTTCAGATTTACAAAGTTCGGTAAACGCGCATGAGATTCGCCAGCAAAGGATTTGTCAATTTTGGCCGGTTGGGCGATCGCGAGTTCTTGACTCATGTGAAATAAGTTTTGTAACAAATATTGATTTAATCAAGATTACTGCAGTGCGATTTTTTTGCGCCGACCGGCATAGGAGAAATAGATGAGATCTTGATGGCAACACACCTAGGTATGATGTTCGTACCCTAAAGCGGCCAGATCGCTCTGTGGGGCGAGAGAGTCTGGCGCGATCGGCGATGGTTCTAGGGCTCGATGTTTTAATAGATATTTTAGATTGTTTATGGCTGGGGATCGTTTCGTACCGCGACTGTTTGCGGCTTGGGAGATGTCGCGGCGATCGCCCGTGAGTTGCCTCGATCCGAGATCAAAAATCTGGTGCAAGTGAAACTGATAAGTAAAATTACTGAGGGTTGCCGCTATTCGTTTCTGAGAATCGCAGAATATTTTGTGACGTTGTTTGCTTTGCTTAAATGCTCAAATACTCTAAGATAGAAATAGAGTGGCGCAGCTCAATTAATTAGCATTTTGAATACTAGGGAGCCAACTTATGCAGGGTGTGAAGTTCATCCACCTGAAAGTTAGGGAGTTTTCTGAGTGATTGCTATTTCAACCCGTCCGACCGGACGCAATTGGATTACGATTAGCTTCGCTTCTACCCTATACCTTTGTCCTGTTTTGGATCTGCTCCTAGCAGAGGTTCCACAGCGGTGGCAAGCGGAATTGCGGTTAGGGCTTCAAGAAGCTTTGGTAAATGCGGCTAAGCATGGAAACAAGTTAGACCCCAGTAAAACAGTTGGAGTCCGTTTTTCGATCGTCCAAAACCAATACTGGTGGGTGATATCGGATGAAGGTGCTGGCTTTAAAACTCCTTGCGGTTGCGATCTTGATACCGATAATTTTGACAGTCTCATAGCAGAGGATGTTGCAGATAACTCTGCACTCCCCCATGTGGAACAAGAATGTGGTAGGGGACTGTTTATTCTTTACCAAATATTCGATCGGGTAGAGTGGAATTCTCAAGGTACAGAGTTACGGCTGTGCAAAGAAGTTTCCAGTCGCTACCGGCTGCCTCGCTTGCACTAGAAATGATATTTTGCAGCAGTTTTAGGTTCGGCTAGACTGGCAAATTTTTTCTTTTCCCCGCTGAAGCAGGGATTGAAAATATGGATTATCTGGCTATTGATACTAGATGATAATGCAAAATTTGAGTTTTGAGTTAGAAAAGCATAAAATCTTTTTTAACTCGCAATCGCGCTGCTCGATCGAGCGGCGCGATCGTCTGATTTTTTAGCAACAAATCCGCTGTTCACCTCAAGACTCAGCGACTCACAATTATTTGCCGTGGGTGGGACAGGGAGGAGCAGAGATCGATCGATCCAGCCATCCTGCGGCTTGTTGTAAGCGCGGGAGAGCTTCTTCTGGCTGTTTTTTGAGCAAAAACACCAAAGCGGCTGCAGCTTGCTCGCCCGCGCGCGCAGAACGGTTGGCTTTGAGGCGGTGCCAATCTTTTTCGGAGATGGCGAGGCGCGCTGCTAGAGCTTGAGCTAGTTCTACCGTGCTAAGCTCGTTGAGGTTGACAGTTTGGGTTGTTTGTGCGGTTTCAAGCATAGGTGGCAATTATAGGGATTTGGCTAGGGTTTCTGAATTTTTTAAATAACTGCACATAATAATAACAATTTAATTGGGAATCGGTTTTTTTATTCTCGTCAGGTTTGCAGATCGAAATGCCTCAACAGCCGTCAGAGTTAAATCAAAAAGAGCAAGAAAACGAGTTTGTGCAGGCGATCGCAGCAGTGGAGCGATCGCTCGCGGCAGTCAAAGAGCGTTACACTCAAATTCAGGTCGATCGACAGCGCCAAGACGAACTCGGGCACCGGCGCGAAGACGTGCGCCAGTCTCTGCGCCAAAATCCATTGCCGCAACTCAAGCAAGAATTGCGGGAAATTGAGCAAGAATTGGAAACGATCGAGTTAAATTTAGAAAGCAGTCTGTTTTCTTGGGGAAGCATAAAACAACCTTTTTGGCAAGCAGTTCGCTTTGGGGGACTCGGCATTTTGATCGGTTGGATTTTGAAATCCTACGCGGGTTGAATTATGTTGGGATTTATGATTTTTTTTACCGCAGAGGGCGCAGAGGGCGCAGAGGGCGCAGAGGAAGAGAAAAGAGAGAATTCTGGTGCAAAATATTAAATAAATAGGAGTGGATATTATGACAAATCAACGAATTGCAGCAATTTTGCGCGCAGGTGAACCCGACGAAACTGTAACTGTTCAAGGTTGGGTTCGCACTAAGCGCGAATTGAAAGAATTTGCCTTTGTCGAAGTTAACGACGGTTCGGCGATGGCTAATTTGCAGGTAGTCATCAATGCTGATTTGCCGGATTTTGAAAATATACTCAAACAACTTAATACAGGTGCATCTCTAGAAGTGTCGGGCGTGTTGGTAGCGTCACCGGCGAAAGGACAGCGAATTGAGTTAAAAGCCTCGCAAGTACAAGTTTACGGCGAAGCAGACCCGCAAACTTATCCGCTGCAAAAAAAGCGCCATTCATTGGAATTTTTGCGGACAATCGCCCATTTGCGGCCGCGCACAAACACTCACGGTGCTGTTTTTAGAGTCCGCAATGCTTGTTCGGCGGCGGTACACCAATTTTTTCAAGAACGCGGTTTTTTGTGGGTTCATACTCCGATTATTGCTGCTAGCGACTGCGAAGGTGCGGGGGAAATGTTCGCCGTTACCAACTTTGATTTAAAGAATGTGCCGCGCACAGATTCGCAAGAGGTTGATTATGCTAAAGACTTTTTTGGAAAGCGCGCCTATTTAACAGTTAGCGGCCAGTTGGAAGCGGAAGTTATGGCGATGGCTTTCGGCAATGTTTACACTTTTGGCCCGACTTTTAGAGCGGAAAATTCTAATACTTCGCGACATTTGGCGGAGTTTTGGATGATTGAACCGGAGATGGCTTTCTGCGATCTGCAGGGAGATATGGATTTGGCTGAGGCGTTTTTAAAGTACATTTTTAAATACGTTTTGAATCATTGCCCGGAGGATATGGAGTTTTTCAACGAGCGGATTGACAAGACGGTTTTGGCTACTGCTGAAAATATTATTAACAATCAGTTTGAGCGGATTACTTATACCGAGGCGATCGCACTTTTGGAAAAAGCCGACAAAAAGTTTGATTTCCCGGTAAGTTGGGGCTTGGATTTGCAGTCGGAACACGAGCGTTATTTGGCTGAGGATTTGTTTAAAAAGCCGACAATTGTCAGCGACTATCCCGTCGGAATTAAAGCATTTTATATGCGTTTAAATGAGGACGAAAAAACGGTGCGAGCAATGGATGTTTTGGCTCCTAATATTGGGGAAATTATCGGCGGTTCCCAGCGGGAAGAAAGGCTGGATGTGTTGGAGCGACGAATGGAAGCCCAGGGTATGAATAAGGAGGAATTGTGGTGGTATTTGGATTTGCGTCGCTACGGTACTGTGCCTCACGCTGGCTTTGGTTTGGGATTTGAACGGTTAGTGCAGTTTATGACGGGAATGGGGAATATTCGCGATGTAATTCCGTTTCCGAGAGCGCCTTTGACTATTGATTTTTAGATGCAGACGGCGGTTGAAACCGCACCTACAAAAACAAAGTTAACTGGTTCCCAGGCTCCAGCCTGGGAAACTATATCCAGAGGCTCTGCCTCGCTTGGTAAAATGGAGGCAGAGCCTCCAGATCGGCGTTAGCAGGCTCCAGTCTGGTAACGAGTAATCTAAAATATAAAATCTCAAATGGTATGAGCTAATGGTACTTCAAATCCCATCGAGTTCCAAAACACCAACTGTCACCTGGGAAGCCTTACCAGCCGGCTTTGTATTACCCGACGATCCTGTGGAAAATATTCAACAACCACCCCTTGCTGCCGCTCTCACCGATGCTCTGGGAGCCGCTGGACGCATTCAATTGATCGCCCTTATTGGTTCCAATTTTGGACTGGTAGCGACTGTAAATAAGCAGATTGTAGTCAAAGCACCGGATTGGTTTTTCGTGCCGCAAGTGCATCCAGTTGCTGAGGGGACGATTCGCCGGAGTTACACGCCGAATCTGGAGGGTGCGCCGGTATCGGTGGTGATGGAGTTTTTGTCTAATGAAGATTACAGCGAATTGTCGGTGCGATCGACTCCTCCCTACGGCAAGCTCTACTTCTACGAACAGATTCTGCAAGTGCCCACCTATGTGACTTACGACCCCTACGAGCCCAAGCTGGAAGTGCGGTATTTGCTCAATGGAGCCTATGAAACGCAGGCTGCTGATGCTGAGGGGCGGGTGCGGATTCCAGAGTTGGATTTGTGGCTGGGGATTTGGTCGGGGGAACGGCTGGGGCAAACTATGAATTGGCTGCGTTGGTGGGATTCGCAGGGAAATTTGCTGCTGTGGAGCTCGGAACAGGCCCAACAGGAACGGCTGCTGGCTCAACAGGAACGCCAGCGGGCGGATGTATTGGCGGCAAAGTTGCGCGAGTTGGGTGTCAATATCGATCGGCTGACATGAATCGGGCGATCGGGCAAATCGCTACTCAATCCAAATTGACCGTAGGGCACTTCAAACCCAGGATTACTGCTTGAATGCGATCGGGTTGAAATTGGTATTATAGCGCGATCGCTTACCAACTAAGCATTAATTATATCGGCCAGATCGGGGGAAAGAAAGAAGTGGGGAAATAGTAAAGTCTCTAAATAGTGAAAGTTTATTCCATAAAGTTTTTTAATTTCTTTGATTTGTCCAATAATCTGCTCCTTATTGATACTATGATTGCTTTTAATTCCCACAATCATTATATTCTTACTCGTATGTTCAGCAGCTATAAACTCAAAAACCTTAGTTTTATAGCCAGACAATTCAAGTAAAAGCGCTCTTAATCCATCAGTAACTATTTCCGATTGCCTCTCCAGCAAAATACCAGACTTTAAGAGATCCTTCAAAACCATATTCGGATGAATTTGTTTCCTAACTTGCTTGTGGCAGCATGGTGCTAGGATGATTAAGGAAGAATCAGACTGTATCCCTTTATAAATTGCATCATCTGTTGCAGTATCGCAGGCATGAAGTGCGATGGTTATGTCTGATTTTTTGGCGCTATAGTTACTGATATTTCCTTGATTAAAATGTAACATTTCAAAATTAACTGATTGGGCAACAGAGTTACAAAAATCCACTAAATGTATTCTGCTTTCTATACCAATAACTGATGCTTCCTTGTCTAAAATATTGTTCAGAAAATCATATATTGCGAAGGTTAAGTATCCCTTGCCTGAACCCATGTCAACTACAGAAATATGACTTTTTTCTGCCAATTCTGATGATTCAACTAAGCCATGTATGATTTCCACAAACTTATTTATCTGTCTGAACTTATCTTCCATCGTTCTTACGACATTACCTTGACTATTGGTAATGCCTAATGCTCTGAGATATACATTATTTTCTGATTCAATATACCGTTTCTTCCTACGGTCGTGTTGCTGCGGAGTCGTATCAACAGGATTGGTAAAGGTGGGCTTAATAAAATTAATTTTAGGTTTTTTATTTTTGCCATATTCAAGTTGAACATCTTGCTCGATCGAGAATAATCTAATACTCATAAATTGACTACCAATCAGGGTTTTGATTAAATTTAATCCTTCTTCGATTGGGTGATTTTTGACTATTTCCTTAGTTTGATAACTATAGGTGAAAGAAAGCTTTATGCTTGCTTTTAATTCTACAATTCTCACAATAATTTTAGTTAAACCGTCTTCTCCTCCTCTATACTTCCCTAAAGTTAATCTGATGAATTCTTGATTTTCTATACTAGAACCTAGAATTAACTCGAATTGCTCTTGTGTGGTTATATTCATTATATTACAATACGGTTCACTTAACATATTTATGCCCCGGAGATCCCCTTAAATCCCCCTTAAGAAGGGGAGTAGGGGTTGACTTTGAGGGCATTCTGATACCCCCCTTTTTAAGGGGGGTTAGGGGGGATCGTCCTAAGTAAACCGTATTGCATTATATTATTCATTAGCCGTAAGGTTCGCCATCGAAAATTTACAAATTAGATTCACAATCTCACAGTGACGCACCACACAATAGTCTGGTGCGTCACAGGAATCATCGATTAAGTAGCCGAGGGAATTGTGATATCAACAGATTGCACTTTGACCGAATTTCCCAAACTCGATAACGGCGGTTCAATTGCCGTACTATTTCCCACTACTAATGTTACCAGATTCTCCGGTTGCAAATAAGTCTTGGCTACGCGCTGCACGTCGGCAATTGTTGCTGCTTCGATGCTGCGGCGGTAGCTAAAAATGAAATCTTCGGGATAACCGTAGTATTCGTAGCGCATTAATCGCGACAATGTTTGACTCGGATTTTCAAATTTGAAGATGAAAGAATTGAGGGTGGAATCTTTAGCAAAAGCTAATTCTTCGGCGGTAATTGGTTCGGTGCGGATACGATCGATCTCAGCGCGAATTGCCTTGATAAACGGTACTGTCGCGTCCGATCGCGTTTGGCCACCAGCGACAAACACCCCCGGATAGTCATATCTCGGACTCCAAGCGGCGTAAACTGTGTAAGCTAAACCTTGGCGCGATCGCACGTTATTGAACAAACGGCCACCGAAACCGTTGAGAACCCCATTCATTACGTCCAAAGCACCGTAATCTGGACTGCTGAGCATTCCGCCCAAATGTCCCATTTGCACGTAACTTTGACTTAATTGCGGCTGATTTACCAAAAATATGCCACCTTGATTTGCCGGCGATACCGTTGGTAACGGCGGCACTTCTGCACTTTGACTCGGTTGCCAGTTGCCGAATTTTTCCTCGACGAGCGATCGCATTTTAGCTGTATCAAAGTCACCAGAAATACCCAAAATCATATTCTTGGGATGGAAATACTTCTGGTAGAAACTCACCAAATCGTCGCGAGAAATATTTGCGATAGTCTTGTATTCTACCGTGCGGGCGTAGGGACTGCGATCGCCATAAATTAACTTTTCAAACTCGCGCCCGGTAATATCGTTAGGATCGTCATTGCGGCGGGCGATCGCACCTTGAGTTTGATTCTTCGCTAAATCCAACTTTTCCTCTTCAAAAATTGGCTCCCGAATCACCTCCGCAAACAAGTCAAACACTGGTTCCAAATCTTCAGCTAAAGCACTAAAATTAGCGCTACCAGAAGTAGCATCAATTCCCGTTTCTACCGAAGCTGCTCGCTGTTCCAGCAACTGATTTAATTCATCAGCCGTATGCCGACTCGTGCCGCCAGTTCGGAGCACTTCTCCCGTCAATCCTCCCAATCCAATTTTATCAGCAGGTTCAAAGCGATCGCCCGTGCGAAATAGCGCCGTTCCCCCAATTAGCGGGAGTTCCCGGTCTTCCATCAGATACACCCGGATGCCATTTTTTAGCTCGAAGCGAGTGTATTTAGGCAGTTTGATTTCTGGCACCGCCGGGAATGTTAATTCGTCATAGTGTTTTGGCCCTGCCGCGAAGGAAGGTAACAAATTAAACGTGCCCAATGAAACAGTAAAAATGCAAAGCGATAGCAGAAATAACTTTACTTTTTTCAGTCTCAATTTAGTCCTTGTCATTCTTTCTCCTAATTTTAATCTGTTGACAATTCGACGAGGCAGAGCCTCGGTATCTGCATTTCCAGGCAGAGCCTGAAAACGAGTGTTTTTTACCTTTTTAACTGGTTTAACTGGTTCCCTGGCTCTGCCTGGGAACCGATATCTAGAGGCTCTGCCTCGCTGATTTGAAATTCGACGAGGCAGAGCCTCGGGATCTGCATTTCCAGGCACAGCCTGGAAACGAGCTAAGTTGGCAAGAAGGGGCAGAGTCGGGAAACAAATTTTCCTTCTTCCTTCTTCCTTCTTCCTTCTTCCTTCTTCCTTCTGATTAAAGTGGCAAAAGCTTACCAATCGTGCGATTTTCCGGGCGGAAAGTTGCCTGAGCGACACGCTGAATGTCAGCCGGAGTAACAGCCGCGATCGCATCCAATTCCTTGAACAAATTTCGCCACGAACCGGTGTTTACTTGATAGTCCAGCAGCGAAAATGCCATGCCCATATTAGAATTGAGCGATCGCAACAAATCGGCTCTCGCCTGAGTTTTCACCCGCTCCAATTCCATAGCAGAAACTGGCTCATTTTTCAGGCGATCGATTTCTTTGCTCAAAGCTGCTGCTACTTCATCAACCGTGCGGCCCGGAGCAGTTTGAGCGTAAAACAACATCAAATTCGGATATTTTTCCCCCGGATAACCGCTGAAACCTTGAGCCGCCAGCGCCAATTGCTGTTGTTCTACCAAAGATTTGTAGAGCCGAGAAGTGCGGCCATCGCTGAGCAAAGAACCAATAATTTCATAAATCGCATTGTCGGGATGATTCATCGCCGGCCTGTGATATCCTTCCAAATACCAAGGTTGAGTTTTTAACTTCAGCGTGACTTCCTTAGTTTGCGTTTGCGGAGGCTCCACAATTTCCAAGTCAGAAGGCGCTGGTTTCGCTTTGTAGCGGCCGAAATAAATTTGAGCGAGTCGCTTCACTTCCGAAGCTTTCACGTCTCCTACCACCGCTGCTGTTAGCTTGCTGGGGATGTAGTGAGTCTCAAAAAACTTCTGCACCTGTTCTCGTGTCAGGTTTTTAATGTCTTCGGTGTAGCCAATTACGGGGCGGCGGTAGGGATGAACCGAGAAGGCTGTGCTGGCAAAAGCTTCAACCATTTGTCCGATCGCAGAATTCTCAGTTCGCAGCCTCCGTTCTTCTAAAATCACCTGTTTTTCTTTGTAAAATTCCCGAAATACAGGTTCTAGAAATCGCTCTGATTCCAGCGACATCCACAGTTCTAATTTGTTAGCTGGGAGGCTGTAAAAATACATTGTCGAGTCGGTAGAAGTAGCGGCATTTAGTCCGACTCCGCCTGCTTGTTCGACTATTTTGCCGAATTCGTTGCGCTTGACAAATTGCCCTGCTTCTGCTTCAACTTTGTCCAATTCTGCTCTAAATTTGGCGACTTCTTCGGTTTTGCCGATCGCCTTGGCTGCTTGCATTTGCTCGAAGAGTTCGTCTTGTTTTTCTAGCAGCGGCTTTTCGGCTTTGTAGTCGGTAGTGCCGATTTTTGGCGTGCCCTTAAAAGCTAAATGTTCGAGATAGTGGGCGACTCCGGTTTGACCGTCGGGTTCGTTTGCGCCTCCCACGTCAGCGTGAATTAAAAACGATGCTACGGGCGATCGGGGCCTTTCGAGCACGACGAATGTCATGCCGTTGTCGAGCTTGAATTCGGTGACTTGCTCGATTACTCGATCGAGCGACGGTTGAACAGACATTGCTGGAGAGCCGTTAGCGGGGTTCTCGCGGGCGGAGGCGATTTGAGGGCAAATTCCCCACCACAGCATTACAGCAGCCAGCAGGGAGGCGATGAATCGAGTTGGGCGGGGCGATTCCCTAGGGGATAGCTTCGCCGCGCGTGGTTTTTGGAACTGCGGGGTCATTCGATTTTAGATTTTAGATTGGGGATTTTGGATTGTCAAACAAATAAATGTTGGCGATCGATGCCAGCGATACTTTTCTAAGGATAAAGATTTTTGGAGGCATAAGCGATCTGTTGCGCCGCAGATGTTAGGCTGATACAGCCAATCTCAAAAAGAATCTGGATCTCGGCGAGGAGTTTGAAGTTTAAGATTAAAGCCGCGCACAACTTAAAACTTAACATTATTTCGCCCGCCCGTCCCAAACCCGCAATTCCCAGTCACCAATTACCGATTAAGCCATGCGAATTTTTAATCAGTCTCCTCCTTCAGAAACAGAAACCAAAAAGCGGATTTTACAAGCGGCTGTGCGGTTGTTTGCCCACAGCGGATACGACGGTACGACAACTCGCGATTTAGCAGCGGCGGCGGGGGTGGCTGAGGGTACGCTATTTCGGCATTTTGATAATAAAAAAGCGATTTTGATTCAAGTGGCGACGGAAGGATGGGTGGAAATACTGACAGATTTGCTGACAGAATTGAGTGAGATGGGCAGTTACAAAGCAGTGGCTCAGGTGATGCGCCGGCGGATGCTGAATATCCGCGCAAATAGCGATATGATGCGGGTCTGTTTTTTGGAAGCTCAGTTTCACCCGGATTTGCGCGATCGCATTCAGTTAGAAGTCATCGGAAAAATGAGCGTTGTAGCTGAGGCTTTTTTTGAAACGGCGATGGAAAAAGGAGTTTATCGGAAGATGAATCCGAAGATTGTCGCTCAGGTATTTTTGGGAATGTTTGCAGTAGCCGGTTTCAGTCAAAATACGATTGGGGAACCGAATGCTTCTCCGCAAGAAATGCAGGAAATGGCCGAAGGATTAGCAGATATTTTTCTGAACGGCGTTTTAGTTAAGGATTAGTCAGTAGTCAGTAGTCAGTAGTCAGTAGTCAGTAGTCAGTAGTCAGTAGTCATATCAAATCCTCTCTTCATCTCAAGAATAAATTTACTGTTAACTATTAACATCATGTATGAGTGCAACCGGAATTGATATCATTAGTCATTAGTCATTGAAGAGCGAATTTGTCGATCGCTCTTCGGGGACACTCCCACTATATAATTCCGATGCTACCGGATTTAATATCAAGCGCTGGGGAGCGGGCATCTAAGTTAACACTAACCGAAATGCACACCTAAATGCTGAGATGCTCCCATGAGTTATTTAGTCCTATGCCAGAAGACTTTCGCTTTTAGACAGGGGTTAAAAACCCATACTAACAAAGCTCTGCCTCGCTGACACTACTCGTCGTTAAACTCGTACACTTGCTGCACCCAATTCTCCCGAATATCCTGCCATTCATCGGACAATACTTCCCAAGTTGTATTGCTTTCTAGTTCCAGCAATAAACTTGATACTTCTTCCAGAGTCGATACTACTTGACAATCTTCTCTCCAACTTTTTCGGAGAAGTTTCCATTGACTCTGTACCGCTTCCCACTGGATGTCTGATTCCAATTCAATTAGATATTCTGCTAGCTGTGACGGTTCTACGGCTGCTTGCACTTTACTCACCCAACTGTCGCGACGTTCTTTCCATTCTTTCGTCACAGCTTCCCATGTGAGGTTGCTTTCAAACTCTAACAGTAACTGGTTCATTTCTACCATATTAAATGTTTTATTGTTTGCAGTTTGTGCTATTTTATTACAAATTTTATTGATTTAGACTGTTTTTTTTTATAATGAGCGATGTGGCTTTTTGGGAAACGGCGATGCAAAAACAAGTTTATCCAAAGATGAATCCGAAGATTGTCGCTCAGGTATTTGTGGGAATGTTTGCAGTGCCGTGCTTCAGTCAAAATACGATTGTGGCTCCGAATGCTTTAGTCATTAGTCATTAGGAAAATTTAGAGCCTGAAAACGCATATTTACAGGCTCTGAATTGTCGAAACTACTCGTTAAAAGTGTGCATTTGCTGTACCCAAGTCTCGCGATTCTGCTGCCATTCATCAGCCATAGCTTCCGAATTTGTCTGGGTTTCTAGTTCCAGCAATAAACTTGATACTTCTTGAACAATGGATGC
The DNA here is from genome assembly GCF_036700765.1 of Microcoleus sp. S1D4. Lineage (NCBI taxonomy): Bacteria > Bacillati > Cyanobacteriota > Cyanophyceae > Oscillatoriales > Microcoleaceae > Microcoleus > Microcoleus sp. S1D4. The sequence continues at coordinate 45,248 of NZ_JAUBPP010000006.1, read as the reverse complement.
TCCCAGACATTCTTCTACCCAACTGTTCCGACGCTCTTTCCACTGAATATCAACCGATTCCCCCTGCAAGTTGGATTCAAATTCAACTAGCAATTTTGCTAGATATGTCAGGTTAACTGATGCTGCCACATCGCTAACCCAACTTTCCCGGCGCTCTTTCCATTCTTTTGTGACTTGTTCCGATTTGACGTTTCTTTCAAACTCTAACAGTAACTGATTTAGTTCTACCATCTTAAATGTTGGATTTTTTGTAGTTTATGCTACACTTATACCAAAATTTTCAATAAACAAAGTGTTAATTTTTTTTAAGATTGCGGTCGCAGTGAAACTACATAAGAAATAACTGAATAATGAAGGATGAGTTTACGTTAGATATGTTAGACTTTCCCAGCGCTTGGAATCGGGGGGAAGGCGACTGGGCGGGAATAGCGGCAACTATGAAGAGAGGACAAACTGTAGAAGTAATTCAAGAAGTGGGTTCTACTTTGTGGCAAAACAGTCTGCCAGACAATCATTCATTGTATTGGGAAGGGGAAAATCTGTCAACTATCAAAGGGCGAATTTGGATGAGTTTCACCCAGAGAAGATTTGCACCGGAATCTACTTTACCAAAGGTTCAGTTGCACCCGCGAGTGTTGTGGGTAGGGATAGGTTGCGAAGGCGGAACGCCACGGGAATTAATCGAAACTGCGATTCAAAATGTCTGTCGGGGCGCTCATTTGGCCGAAAGTGCGATCGCAGGTATTGCTACTGTTGATACTAAAGCAGGTGAAGTCGGTTTGCTGGAACTTTGTGCTGGGCGAAACTGGCCGTTAAAAACTTTTGCTGCTGATATTTTAAATTCTGTAGAAGTTCCGAATCCTTCCAATGTGGTAACGCAAAAGGTCGGGACTAAAAGTGTAGCAGAAGCGGCTGCACTTTGTGCGATCGCCCAAATTGTAACCGCCCGCCAACATCAAGAAACGCAGATATCCATCAGTCATCCGCGTTTATCTGCGTTTGGGGCTGTTTCCCATCCCCTCTTAGTTCCCAAAAAAATCTTTCGATCGGAAAAAAAACTAGGCTCTGTTACAGTAGCGGTTGCTGTTTGCCCGATCGACTATCTGGGATAATATCTTCCTAATCCAAAGTGCCCGGATTCACAAAACGACCAATCAACCCAGAAACAAACGACAAAACAATCGAACCAAACAAAGCAGGCCAAAAACCGTTAACTGCAAAACCAATATTGAATATACCCGCCAACCAGGAAGCCAAGGAAAGCGAAATTGCATTCACAACAAACAAAAACAAACCTAAAGTAATCACAGTCAAAGGAAGCGTCAGCAGTGTAATAATCGGCCTGACAACCGCATTCACCAATCCGATCACCACAGCAGCCACCATCGCCGCCGGAAAACTAACCACCGCAATACCTGGTACAATGTTAGCTGTAATCACCAGCGAAACTGCGGCCACTATCCAAGTTAAGAAAAAACTTAACATATCGCTTTTTTCATCTCCATCACTATTAATTGAGATTGTAACTGTTTGGTCGATCGACCAAAGTTCGGGATACACTACAAAATACCCACCTTGTGAGAATATCAGACTTATGAAACTCCGGCAACTAGCAGCATTCCTCTTAGCGCTAACTATCTTCATCCTCCCGCGACCAGCCCTGGCTCAATCTAAATATTACGCGCCGCCGCTGTCCTTTAGCAACGCCGAACTCACAAGACGCGATTTTTCCGGTCAAATGCTGCGGGCTGCTGAGTTTTCTAACGCTAATATGGACTTAACTAATTTTTCTAATGCCGATTTGCGGGGAGCAATTATGAGCGCTTCGGTGATGACTGAGGCGAATTTGCACGGCGCAAATTTAACTAATGCCATGATCGATCAAATTAAATTTACTAAGGCTGATTTAAGTGATGCCATTTTAGTGGAAACAATTTTGTTGCGTTCTACTTTTGATGGAGTTGATATCACCGGTGCTGATTTTACTGACGCAATTATGGATGGCGCACAAGTTAAAGAATTGTGCGCGAAAGCCAGCGGAATTAATTCTCACACAGGCATTTCTACTCGCGATTCCTTGGGATGCCGCTGATACTATATTCGGCCAATTACTGATGATTGTTTGTTGGGTGGGGGATAGTTTTTGAGAGTGTTTGGGGCGATTATGGTTGGTGAACTCGCCCCTAAGAAACCCTATTTTGTCGGGGCAGGTTCACCCAAAATATATAACGATTAGCAACAATTTAGATAAACCCGCCCCCACACGACGAATAATTTACTTTGCTTTTTTCTGTGAAGCCTCATAATTATCGCTCATTAACTGATTAACTTCTGGATTGTAAATCCGCAGATAGTTCCAGTAATTCTCAAACACCGATTTTACGTATCCTTTAGTTTCAGGAAACGGAATTTTTTCCGCAAAAGCATCCGGGTCGCTAAAGCTAAATCTCTTCAACCAATCTGCTACTGCATTCGGCCCGGCATTGTAACTCGCCACAGCTAACATCGAGTTATTCTTGTATTCGTCGTGAGTGTGATCCAAATACCAAGTTCCGAGTTTAATATTGTCGTCTATATTCTCCAATGAATATTTTTTGAGATTAATTTTCTCAGCAACCCAAGTTGCTGTCTCCGGCATTACTTGCATTAAACCGGTCGCGCCAACTATTGATTTAATACCAGGCATGAATCGCGATTCTTGCCGGATTAATGCTGTCACTAATAATGAATTTATTTGGCGCTCTTGAGACCATTTAACAATGGTTTCTAGGTACGGAAAAGGATATAATGCTTGCCAATAGGCCGACTGCTGTCTGAGGGCGAGGTATTCGGTTCTATCGTCGGGTTTGTCGCGCTGCCGCAAACTCCCAATCATCCACAAACCGTCTAAGTTGTCTCCTACTCCAATTCGCATTAAACCGTCGGTAAATTGTTCGGAAATACTCGGTTCGATGCGGTCGATAAATTCTATTTGCCACAGCGTCCAAGCATCTCTATCTTGACCTAGTTGATAGAGTTCTTTTAATGCTGGAGAACCTGCGCTTGGTTCCGGGCGCTGAAGCGGCCGCACTACCTTGGGAGACAAATCTCGGACTGTGGTGAAGTCGCCTACTGGCCAGCCCAGAAGTACGGCCGACCGCCATGCAAAATATGATTCGGGATAGCGTAAAATGGTGTATTCAAATGATGTTTTTGCATCTTGGTCGCGGCCGAGTTGCTGCGCCCATTTCCCCACCCAAAATGCTGCTTCTGGCGCTGGTTCGCTGTCGGGATTGTTGGTGGTTAGTTCCCTCGCCCACTGCCAAGCTGATTTTAAATCTCCGGCTTTGGCATATTGTTGGGCGATCGCCCAACGTAACTCACTTGCTTTATCAGAATTACTGTATTTTGTCAATAGCAATTTGCGGGTATTTGAGGCGGATTTAGCGCTGTTTGCTTTGTCGAGAAGTTTGGATTTGTCTAGCAAAGCTTCGGGGGCATAATTGGGAAATTTGCCGATCGCGCGATCGAGCAAAACCATCGCATCCTTGGGCTCATTCAGTCGCGACAGCCGAATTAAACCCAAACCAGTATCTTCGGAATCGGGAAACGCCGCAATTAATTCTTGATAGGCAATTTTTGATTCTGGAATTTTGCCGTCAAGCCACAAACCGCGAGCTTTCCGGTAAAGATTTTTGGCGGTGCGGGGAGCTTTTCCGTAAGCAATTGCTCCTTTGCCGTAATCCTGTTTTTCCCAATACCCAAAGGCAATTTCTTCCCAATCTTCGGGTTTCAAACTAGCGCTGTTTTGCTGCACCAATTGTTCTAATAATGTACCGTAATCTTTGACATAATGACCGTGTTTTGCTACTAGCAGCATCAACTGCGGCTGGTTGGGATTTTCTTTTAACTTCTTCAGGGCAATTTCTATGCTGCGCGGATGAGCAGGAAATTCAGTAATTGCCTGCTGCCAATATTCCGGTTTTGACTTGCCTAAAACATATAAAGCTTCCGCTGCTACGGGGTCGTTGGGATAATTTTTTAGCAGTTCTTGCCAAGCTTTTTGTGCTTTGCCTTTGTCGCCACTTAATTCGTAAGCTTGGGCGCGTTTTTGGGCAATATGAGAGGCTAAAACAGGATATTGTTGCTCTAGTTTGTCCAATAATTCTAATGCTTTGGTGGCATCTCCTTGCTGGATTAAATCGCTCGCAAGCAGGTAGCGGGCGCGAATTTGAGGGGAGATTTCCTGCCCGGGGTTGGTACTTGCAGGCTGCAGGGTGGCGAGTTCAACTAATTTTGCCGATCGCTCCTGGGGTGAGAGCGATACGAGCATCTTAACCGACGACGCTGCAGAATTCGCTGCATCTAGGGGCTGCTGAGCCTTCTGGAAGGGGCCGACACCCATCAATTTTGCTGCCGCCACCAAAGAGCCGAGCACCATCACGCAAACTGAAACGCTGATTAAAATAGAAAGTTGGGTTTTACGTTGCTTTAGCATGGGAAAATTTCAGATAATTAAGAATAGAAAATCGATCTCTTGTCAAGAGCCATCACAGGCAGGAGGGGTGTTCCACGCCATCGCTGGCATCGAGCCCGTTCCACGCTGATATAGTACCAGAATTTATTTTGATGTGGAGCGGGGAATTTGTGCGATCGATATATTTACGCGCACCAAGGAAAAACCACAAACCGCCCACAACAAAGTACAATCAAAAATCTCAAATCTAAACAGTAAATCAAAACATGGAATTTCTAGTCACCGATACGCCCCGTTCTGCTTGGACGGGAGATGCCCTAGCAATTGGTCTATTTGAGGACGCTTTGGAACTCACGGGCGATTTGGCACAATTAGACGAACAACTCGCAGGCACTTTAAAAGAGCTGATTCAGGAAGTAGATTTTAAGGGTAAAACCGGCACCAGCGCGATCGCCAGAGTCGGCGGCAACAATCCGATTCGCAAAATTGCGATCGTCGGTTTAGGAAAAGCCCCAGACTTAAAATTAGACACCGTGCGGCAAGCTGCAGGCGTTTGCGCCAAGTTAGGCAAAAAAGAGAAATGTAAAACCCTCGGAATTAGCTTTCCTGTATGGAAAAACGCAGCGGACGCTACAGCAAGCGCCATCGTCGAAGGTGTAGAACTCTCCCTGCATCAAGACAACCGTTTCAAATCGGAACCAGACAATAAAACCCCGCAGGTCGAACAAATTCAGTTGCTCGGTTTTGCCGGTACCGAAAGTGCGATCGCCCGCGCCCGCCAAATTACTGCCGGAGTCATTTTAGCACGGGAATTAGTCGCAGCGCCGGCCAATTATGTCACCCCAATTACAATGGCAGAAACTGCTCAAAGTCTAGCTGCAGAATGCGGTTTAGAATTAGAAATACTGGAGCGGGAAGACTGTGAAAAACTAGGTATGGGAGCCTTTCTCGGCGTTGCCCTAGCATCCGATTTACCGCCTAAATTCATCCATTTAACTTACAAACCCGAAGGTACACCGCGCCGCAAAATAGCAATTGTCGGCAAAGGATTGACCTTTGATTCCGGCGGTTTGAACATCAAAGGAGCCGGCAGCGGCATTGAAATGATGAAAGTAGATATGGGCGGCGCTGCGGCTACCCTGGGAGCGGCAAAGGCGATCGGACACATCAAACCAGATGTCGAAGTTCACTTTATCAGCGCCGTCACCGAAAACATGATTAGCGGTCGCGCCATGCGCCCTGGAGACATCCTCACAGCTTCCAACGGTAAAACAATTGAAGTCAACAATACCGACGCAGAAGGGCGTTTAACCCTGGCTGACGCTTTGGTATTTGCTGATAAATTGGGACTTGATGCAATTGTCGATTTAGCAACTCTGACAGGGGCTTGCGTAATTGCATTGGGCGACGATATCGCCGGTTTGTGGAGTCCTCAAGATAGCGTCGCCGCCGAAATAGTCGCCGCCTCAGAATTGGCTGGCGAAAAGTTTTGGCGAATGCCGATGGAAGAGAAGTATTTTGATGGTTTAAAAGCATTGCACGCTGACATGAAAAATACAGGCCCCCGTCCCGGTGGTTCGATTACAGCGGCGCTCTTTTTGAAGCAGTTTGTCAAGGATACTCCTTGGGCGCATTTAGATATTGCCGGCCCGGTTTGGATCGAGAAAGAAAACGGCTACAACGGCCCCGGAGCTACAGGTTTTGGAGTTCGGACTTTGGTGCATTGGGTGCTTGGAGGCGCTTAATTAATTGTGGATTATTGAGCGCAAAAATTGAGATTTGCGCTGCCTTAAAAGTCCGCTAATTGGGAGCATTTCCGGTTGGGGAAAAAGCATTTTTTCTGAAAATTGCTGTCGGGAGTATCTCAGCGCAAGCATTTATAGTGCGATCGTCCCTGCTCGCAATTACAATACGCCAGCGGGGACGATCGCACGCTCGATAAAAAAATGCTTTTTGCAAAACACCAGATGCTCCCAGTGCTGTCGGGAACTCTGGTGCTTTACAAAGCACGCGAGCGGGGACTATTGTCTACTGTTTGTTGTTTTCTGTTTGCTGTTGAAGCGCAGGGGCGAAAAACCCGGTTTCTACACAATTTACGTTTGATAGCGAGAAATATACGACGAAGAAACCCGGTTTCTGAATTCAGCGCGCATCAGCCAACTAAGTTTTTAGCTCGCAGTATGAAAACCTTGATTTTCAAGCAGGCATATCCTGTGCCTCAAGCGCCCCCGAAACCATGATTATACGGTGGGATTTCCAAAAACTCTGCGAAGTGTTGTTTCAAACCAACTCAAAAAAGTATATAATTATCTAAATATTTCACTCCCAGAAATCAAATAATTGTATTTGAGCGGATTTGCATTGGTACAGATAAATTTTCTTGAACTTTATGCAAGAACAATTAACAATTTTTTTTGCCACACTTCCTGTATCTTCCGCCGTTGGCTGTGACGCGCTGCGGGAGTTGCGACTGTACGCTGTTTTTGACTCGCTGACGGCTCTGGCTTATTGCTCTGTGGCGCCATCTTTAGTCTATTTTACCCGCCAAGGTTCTCGCAGCAAGATTGGACGGCTGTTTGCTGTTGGTCTTTTTGCCTGCGGCGCTGCTCAATTGATGCAAGTTTGGATGCTTTGGCATTCTATTTATTGGTGGTCTGTAACTCTCAAAGCTGCAACTGCAGTAATTTTTTTATTGTTAGCCGCAGCGACGATCGCTATGATGCCGAAAGCACTGACTCAATCAACCTTAAATAAAACAAAAAATCTTCAAAAAATGCTGTTCAAACAAGTAGAAGAAAATTACGAAAACCCAGATATCCATACAGGAGAATTTGCCAAACAATCGATCGCGCTGGCCGATCCCGAAACCATTGTCAATTCGCTTAACGAACAGTTAGAAAAAGAAATTGCCGATCGCCACCGGGTTGAGGAAAAGTGGCAGTTGGCTCAATTTGCGATCGACCGATCGGCAGATGCGGTATTCTGGATCGGAGCCGACGGTAAATTTGTATACGTCAACGACGCGGCTTGCTCTTCCTTGGGATATTCTGCCGAAGAATTGCTCGACCTAACTATACATGACATCAATCCCGATTTTCCAGAAACTGCTTGGAGTTTGCACTGGAAAGTCTTAAAAAGGTGCGGCTCTGTTAATATTGAAGTTCACCACCTCACTAAGTACGGTCGCATTTTTCCGGTGGAAATTACGATCGACCATTTGGAATTTAACGGTAAAGAATATCAGTGCGCCTTTGCTCGCGACATTAGCGAACGCAAGCGGATTGAGGCAGCTTTGCGGGAAAGGGAAGAAGAATTTAGATCCTTAGTTTCTAACATTCCCGGCGCAGTTTATCGTTGTAGTGCGGCAGGGCGATCGAGCCTAACGTTTATCAGCAGCGGCATAGAAGCTATTTCTGGCTACCCCGCAGCTAACTTTATGATTCAACCGGTGCAGGCTTTTCCTAGTATAGTTCATCCCGATGATGCGGAGGCGATCGAGCAATTTATCGATCGCGCGATTCAGACAAAGCAACCTTACGCGATCGAATATCGCCTGATTCACAGCGACGGAAATGTGCGGTGGGTTGCAGAAAAAGGTCAAGCCATTTTCCACACAGACGGTCAAATATTATCCCTCAACGGCGCTATTTTTGACATCACAGAGCGCAAAGCAGCCGAGGACGCTTTGCGGCTGTCCGAGGCGATCGCCAACAACAGAGCCCAGCAGCTAGAAATCGCTCTCAAAGAACTCCGAGAAACCCAATCTCACCTAATTCATACCGAAAAAATGTCAAGTCTCGGTCAAATGGTAGCGGGAGTGGCTCACGAAATCAACAACCCAGTCAGTTTTATCTACGGCAATATTTCCTACGCCACCCAATACATGAAAGACTTGTTGCAGCTTGTGGAACTTTATCAAACACATTATCCTCAGCCAACAGTAGAAGTTCAAAAATATATTGAAAACATCGATTTAGAATTCCTGAGAGAAGATTTACTAAAAATATTATCTTCAATGAAAATGGGCTCCGATCGGATTCGCGAAATAGTTATGAGTTTGCGAAACTTCTCGCGTTTAGACGACTCCGCAAAGAAGCCGGCCAACATTCACGAAGGTATAGATAACACGCTCCTAATTTTGCATAACAAACTGCGAGCCAGATCCGAATATCCCGAAATTACAATAATTAAAAATTACGGTGAATTACCATTAATTGAATGTTATTCAGGTCAGCTAAATCAGGTATTTATGAATCTGGCGAGCAACAGTATTGACGCGCTAGAAGATGCTTGCAACCAAAAAAGGCGAGCCTCTCCGAGGGCTTCGCTAACGGGCGACAGCGACTGGACACCAACTATTAGTATTCGCACCGAAGCCCTTAACGAAAATAGTATTTGCATCAAAATTGCCGATAATGCGCTCGGCATGACAGAAGACGTTCGCAGCCAATTGTTTGACCCGTTTTTTACCACAAAACCCCTAGGAAAAGGCACAGGTTTAGGGTTATCCATCAGCTACCGAATTATTGTTGAAAAACACGGCGGAACCTTAACCTGTAGTTCAGTTTTGGGTGAGGGGACGGAATTTGCGATCGAGCTTCCTTTGTGAATTAGTCCGACGGAATTATCAAGACTCTGGGAGAAGTTATCTGTCACTATAAATTGCCAAGTGGGCTGTAAAATAATTTCACTTTTCAAGAAAAATCCCAAAATTGGCTATAAATTACCAAGGTAATAATCAACATGGAAATGAGATCGTAAACTCTGTCCCTTCTCCTAATACAGAATTTACCTCGATTGTACCACCGTGTTTCTCAACTACAATCTGCCGTGCGATCGCCAAACCTAATCCCGTGCCTTTCCCCACACCTTTAGTTGTAAATAAGTTGTCAAAAATATGACCTTTTATCTCATCTGATATCCCTAGCCCGTTGTCAGAAATGCGAATTGTAACCCACTCCTTAGACTGTCTTTCTGTGCGAATCGTGATGCACTTGGCTGGGGCTTTAATCTTCTCTAAACTCGCTTCCCGATTTGATTCTTCCAGTGCATCAATGGCATTAGCTAATATATTCATAAACACCTGATTTAATTGTCCGGGGAAGCAATCAACTGATGGCAAGTTCCCGTACTCTTTCACAACTTCAATCGCTGGACGCTGTTCGTTCGCTTTCAATCTGTGTTTGAGAATCAAAATCGTACTGTTAATTCCGTCATGAAGATTGAAAGGAACTTTGTAATCTTTGTCAGCTCGGGAAAAGGTGCGGAGACTGGTGCTGATACCTTGAATGCGATCGCACCCGATTTGCATCGAATTCAACATTTTGGGTAAATCTTCTAAGAGATATTCGATATCGCTCTCTTCAGCTTTTTCTTCAATCTCCTCACCCGGACTGGGAAATTTTTCTTTATAGAGTTGCAAGTATTCTGTAATATCTTTGACGGCGGCGATCGCTTCATGAATATTGCCAGAAATAAATCCAACTGGATTATTAATTTCATGGGCAACCCCGGCCACTAAATTCCCCAACGCCGACATTTTTTCGCTCTGCACTAATTGCAGTTGTGATTGTTCCACCTGATGGGCGTAGTCCTGCGCTTGCTGATACAATCGCGCATTTTCTAAGGAAATGGCAGCCTGAGTGCAGAGGAAGTTGAGGACGAGGAGACGATCGCGAGTAAACACTCCTTTTGTCGAGCTATGTTCGAGATAAAGTATCGCAACTAAGTTCCCGCGATCGAGAATCGGAGTACACAGCATACTCTGAGACTGATACTGGAGCATACAGTCATTCATTAAACCCGGAATATCGGTCTTACCGCCTTCAATAACGACAGTTTGCAGGGTATTTTTGACATAATAAACTAGCTTGAGCGGAATCACCGCCGAGCCATCTAGAGGTTGGGTTTGCAGTAAGGTTGTGGGTAACTCGTTATCTGGATTGATGTGAGTTATTGCCCGGATTTGCCATTCATCCTGATGGGGGAGTAGCAAAGCACAAGTTTCTGCGCCCGAAGTTTTTAAAATAATTTGGTTGAGGGTGGTGAGCAATTCATCAATCTGAATTTTACTGGATAAAGCTTGAGCAGCTTGCACAATAGATGCGAAATCAAGGGCCTCGGAAATACTGGTGCTGCTATTACTGGAAGTCTGCGAAGAGTGGCTAATCGTTGCCAGCGTCTCTAGAGGATTAAAGCGAAGTTGGGGCTGATTCAGGATGGGATGAAGTAACTGCGGATAGCGTTGTTCTAAGTCTTGAACCTTGGCGAGTGCACCCCAACGGGCATAACAGTAATATGCTTCCTGCATATAGCTGGCAGCCACTTTTTCTTTACCCCATTCCCAGTAGAATTTGGCCGCGAGTTCGTTTGCCAACCCTTCCTCTTGAATATAACCGTTTTCCTTAGCTCCTTGAATTGCTAAATCATAAAATTCTAGAGCTTCTGTTTTGCAATTGAGGAGTTGATACTTTTGGGCTTCAACTAAATGATATTTGTGCAAGTAATTCATGGGGCCATAATCTGCCCAGTCTTTTAGCTTGGCTTGATTTTCTAGCATTCGCTGCCATCGCGGCTCTGACTCAGACATCGATTCACCAGGAGTCGCCAGCACGTTCAGAGAATCATAGAAATAGAAGATCGGTTCAACAATACTTCCCATCCCTCCAGCCAAGTAATGTCGCGTTTGAGCGGCATCGTGTTCTGCTTTAGGAAAGTTTTCCAACCAGTAATCCAAGGTGAATCGATACAAGTAGAAGAAGGATAGTCGGTAAAAATCGACTTTGGCCTCATCCAAGACTTTTTCTTCGTATAAATCCTGACGTAGGGGAATCTCTTCCTCTGACTCACCCAAGAGAATTTGAGCCGCCTGCCAGTACGCCAACACACAGTTTGCTGCCGTCAATTGGTTGAGGTCGCACAACTGTTGGTAATAAGCCTGAATTTGCGGTTCGAGTTCAGCCAGCGGTTGACCGTACCAATAAGCATTGAAACAGTACAACTGAGCGTCGTAGCCCATAAATTCTAGATTGCCTGTTTCTAATCCAGCTTGATAGCCATCGAGAAGAATAGGCAGCGTTTCTTGCAGATGGATTGTCCAACAACCCACATATGCCCCCATTAACATGGCGGTTGCAGCTCGAATGTTTTTGGCATCGGGTTCTAAGGCGAGTTGATATCCTAATTGCCCAAACTGAGGCACCATTGTCATGTCGCCCCACAGCATCCTCAGTTGGAAGGCGTAACCCACGTAGCAAAAAGCTGAAACCGGACTATTGCCGAATTGGATGGACAACTTAACCTGCAGCGCCACCACCAGGAAATAAAGCTTGGTGCCGGACATATAACAGACGGGTGTTAGGCGAGCCGCATTTTGCATAATGGCTAATTGCTGAGGGTCACTCATTTTCGGCAGATCAAAGAATGATTCAATAGAGCGACCTTCAATTAAGACATCAATTTCTTCCTTCAACTGCCGAATATCGTCTAGGGTTGGTTCATTTGGTAGGTTTACGCCTAACATTTGGAAGACGGATTGACCGATCGCGATCGCCTCGACAAATTTATTATGGGCGACCAATGCCTGAATTTTAACTTGGTAAACTTGCACCTGTTCTAAAGGTGTTTTCGCATGATGAATCACCGCTTCAATCCACTTGTGCATCTGCTCAAAATCGCCCGCCAAGAAAGCCACCTCGGCAGCTAAGTCGTGCAGGGATAGGGTCATTTCGTAATGCCGTTCCCAAGCGTCTGTTCCCAGCAGTTGCAGGCCCACTGTGGCATATTCGCGAGCGGCTTGATAGGCAGTGGCGGCTCTGGCTTTGTGGCAAGCAGTGAGGTTGAGTTGGGCGAGTTCCTGCCTTTCCTGTTGTTCTACAACCAGTATGGTTCCGTAGTTCAACTGATTGACTAATTCAAAAATGCGTTCTTCTCTGGCTTCTGGTGAAATTTGTTGCAGGAGTAGTTGCCCGATTTGATAATGGGCGATCGCGCGTTCTCCTTCGGGAATCAAAGAATAAGCAGCTTGCTGAACGCGATCGTGCAAGAAACGATAGGCAACGGTTTGAGAAGTCGCTTCAGAAATCGCCTGTTGAGCGCCTACATAAAATTTATAAACTTCACTTTGGGGAATAATCAGCTCTTCCTGTAAAGCTTTCCACAATGCGGTTGCGGTTTCAGTCTCAGAACTCTCGGAAACAATTGCCAATGTTGCCAGATCGAACTGGTTGCCAATACAAGCAGCTAATTTTAAAACTGACTGAGTTGTTGCTGGCATTTTTTGCAACTGCTGCCCCATAAATAGCACCACATCATCAGTGAGCGCTGCCTCTCTCACTTTGCTAATATCGCACTGCCAATGTCCCGATTGCATCTCAAAAGTAATCAATTCATCCTGATGCAATGCTTTGAGAAACTGCGTCGTAAAAAATGGGTTTCCTTGAGTTTTTTGATAGACAAATTCGGTCAGCGTTTGTGCCAAATCAGGATGACAAACTAGCGTATCCGCTACCAATTGATTTAAACTGATTTTATCCAGCGGTGCTAATGTAATAGTGTTGAGTGTGGTTCCTGCTTTCCTCACTTCATCTAGGGTCAACATCAGGGGATGGCCTGGTGATACTTCATTATCCCGATAGGCTCCCAGCAGCAACAGATAACCCAATTGCGACTCATTGACGAGCAATTGCATTAACTTCAGCGATGCCGAATCCGCCCATTGTAAGTCATCCAAAAATATCACCAATGGATGCTCTTTTGTGGTGAAGACAGCAATGAATTTGTGGAAGAGCAAATTAAAAAGATTTTGAGCAGCCATCCCCGATAATTCAGGGGTTGGGGGTTGTGATCCAATAATCAGTTCTAGTTCGGGAATGACTTCAATAATGACTTGTCCGCTGTCACCGAGCGCTTCGAGAATTTGAGTTTTCCATTCTTGGATTTTGGCATCACTTTCACTGAGTAACTGTGCCATAAAATCGCGGAAGGCTTGGACAAATGCCGAGAAGGGAATGTTGCGGTTAAACTGGTCGAATTTGCCTTTGATGAAATAGCCGCGTTGCCGGACAATCGGTTTATGTACCTCGTTGACTACAGCCGTTTTCCCAATTCCGGAGAACCCAGCGACTAGCATTAATTCTGATGTGCCATTTGCGACGCGATCGAAGGCATTCAACAGGGTTTGTACTTCGGTTTCTCGACCATAGAGTTTTTCGGGAATCAGGAAGCGATCGCATACATCCCGCGTTCCTAACTCAAAAGTCTCAATGTTCCCAGTTTCTTGCCACTGCTGCAAACATCGTTCTAAGTCATTCTTCAATCCCAAGGCACTTTGATAGCGCTGTTCGGCATTTTTTGCCATCAACTTCATCACAAGATCCGACACTACCTGCGGGATTTCTTCCGTGTTGATTGAAGGAGGTTTTTTGGCAATATGGCAGTGAACCAACTCCATGGGATCGTCACATTCAAATGGCAGTTTTCCTGTCAGCAGTTCGTAAAAAGTCGCTCCCAGAGAATAAAAGTCGGTGCGGTAGTCTATGCCTCGGTTCATACGTCCGGTTTGTTCGGGAGAAATATAGGCGAGGGTTCCTTCTAAAACGTTGGGATGTTGAATTTCTTGAGTTTCTCTTGGAAGTAGGGAGGCGATGCTAAAGTCTATGAGTTTAATTTGTTTAGTTTCGGGATGTATTAGGACGTTAGCTGGCTTAATATCTTTGTGAATGACTCTGTTTCGGTACAGTCCGTCAAGAATGTCAGTTATTTGAATGGCAATTTCTAAGATTTCTGCTAGAGTCAGCTTCCGTTCTTGGGCGTAGTCTCGTAGGGAAATGCCACCAAAATCCTCCATCACGAGGGCATAGCTGTGGCGATAAGACTCTAAATTGTATGGTTCAACGACTCCCGGCAGACCTAGATTTTTGGCGATGGTGTACTGGTTGCGGAATTGCAGCAGTTCGCTGAAACTGGGATAGTCTCGATTTAATAGTTTAATGACAACCGGCAGCCGATCTGTTTCTCGAATGGCTCGATAAACTACGGTTCTCGAACCACAGTATAATTGCTCAACTAGATGATATCCATAAATTCGGTTTGTCAAATCCACTGCGGTACTCCTCTGGATTACTCCATCTCAGATGACATTGACTCTTGTAACTAATTATACACTTTTATTGATCTAGTCTGATAAAAATAAAACTGCGAAATCCCCAGCCTACAAGCTCTACCGTTTTTATGCTTTTTAACTTTTGAATAAAAAGATGACGCTCTATCAAGATAGTCTGAGAGAGCATCTCTGTCGGAAAGCAGCTAAGCTAGAAATTGGAGTTTTGAGACAGGAGGAAAGAAGAAGAAGAAGCAAGGAGCTAGAAGAAGTGTTTTTATAAATATGAGATGCTCCCGGATAGCAGGAGGCAGGAGACAGGAGACAGGAGACAGGAGGAAAGAGGAAGAAAGAAGGAGTCACAAGAAGTGTTTTTATAAATATGAGATGCTCCCAGACAAATCCCCCCTAGCCTCCCTAATCAAGGTGCGGACAAGAAGTTGCTCTTTCATCCCCCGACAATCATGCAGATGCGAGGGATCTCTCCGGGAATTAACAGCTTAACAATCGCTTATTGAGTTATGATGGGGACGGTTTCAAGCAGCAAGTCAAACTTTCGTCCGCCGAAGATTGACTGGTCGATCGAGGGGTATCCAAAACCCAGGTTTGGTATCAATCAACTGTGAAACGGCACCGTCAACAAAGGCAAAAGTGTTAAAATTAGCCAACCAAAAAACCACTTATTCACCTTTAAAACTAATTCAGGCTCTGCCAACAGCGCCTCTATTCTCTCTCCCAATCTATTTTGCGAACCGACAGCACCAACCACGCAATCTACATCAAAATTTCGGTGCGGATAACTCGCCACTAACAGCAAAGCTTCTGCTAACAATAAACCATCCACTCCCGCCGCCGCCTTGGCATCAGCCCGCAATTCCCGCAGCGTTAATAACTCTTCCCACAAAGCTTGTGTATTCGGCAGCCACACAGTAATTTTTCGCAGCCATCCCAACCAAAAAAACCAGAACGTATCGCGATAATAGTAGTGGGCTTGTTCGTGAGCAATTACTGCTTGCAGGTGAGCCGAGTCGAGGGTTTTTAACAATCCCGTACTGACTGCAAATTCGGTTTTCCAAAAACCAATTATAGCAGAAAAAAAAGCTGGCGTGTTGATAATTTTGACATTAATTCCGGCTATTTTTTTCTGAGGAAAAGTGCGAATTTGCTTTAAAAATAGATAGCCATCTGTCGCTAACTTGACCCACAAAATTGTAGCTACGTTCAAAAAAGTTACAGCTAGCAAATAGCTAAACCATCCGTCCCACAATCTTACCATTTGTCCCTGAGTTCCCATAACAACAACTGCTGTAGCTGTCGCGAGCAACAGCAGCGGAGGAAATAAGAAAAATAAGAGCGATCGCTGCCAGCGACGGGCCCAATTTCCTTGAGGAACAGACCATCTAATTCTCAAAAAACAAGCTGCAACCAACGCGGTAACAATCAGGATTAAGTGCATTATTTTTGCTCCTCCCGGGCTTGGCGGACAGCTTGAATGCGAAGGGAAATTTCTTGTAATTGTTCGACTGTTGCTTGGTCGAGGCTGTCGGCAAATGCTGCTACAATATCGGGATTGCCAACTGCTAGAAACTTCTGCAAGCGATCGTAAGCAAACAGCGATCGGGCTTCTTCGCAAGAAACTAAAGGTTGCCAAGCGAACGTCCGTTCTGTTTTGTCGCAGGCCAGCCAACCCTTCTCTGTCAAGCGGCGCAGCACTGTTGTTACTGAAGCGTAGGCTAATTCGCGATCCGGATCGGCTAAAATGCGATCGTGCACGTCTTTGACTGTAGCAATTTCTAGCTCCCAAACTATATTTAAAATCTCAGCCTCCAAAGGGCCGAGAGAAAGTTGCTTGGGGCGATAATTCGGCAGAGGATTCATGTAATTTTAGATTTGAGGTTTGAGATTTTAGGGATAAGGTAATTAATTATCGATCGACAATACATCATTAAGGCTTTTTATCGACTGTTTCTTTAGAAAGGCTTAATCACTTTGCTATTTATAAGTTTGACAAGCCGTCATTTGACAGTTGCAGCAAAAAGTGTAAAAATCAGGCCGGAATTACCTGAGTTAGTATTTTAAGTATCCCTAAATGAAAAAACAACTAATCTTGGCCTCAACCTTGGCAGGCGCAGCTATTTTGGGCAGCTTTTTGGTGATTGACAGGCATCAAGCCACAGCCGCAGAAACTCAAGAAATCGAAATTAAATTTAGCGCAACGGTAGGCGAAAAATCTTTTAACTGTGGCGAAAGCTACAGCAATTTAGGCACTTCGGCTGCTACCGTTACACCTACAGATTTCCGCTTTTATGTATCCGAAGTTGCTTTAATTGACGGTAGTGGCAAAGCTGTACCGCTGACTCTAAAACAAGACGGCAAATGGCAGCATCAAAATGTGGCTTTGCTAGACTTTGAAAATAAATCCGGTGATTGCGCTAACGGAACAGTCGAAATTCGCGATCGAGTAATCGGCACAATACCCAAAGGCAACTACAAAGGCCTGCAATTCACCCTCGGCGTACCTTTTACCCTCAATCACGAAGACGCAAGTCTAGCAGCTTCTCCCCTCAATTTAACATCCCTGTGGTGGAACTGGCGCGGCGGATACAAATTTCTGAGGATTGACATGAAAAATCACATGGCTGACAAAAACCCCGACGGTAAATCAGGCACAGAAAGCAGCCAAATTGCTCACAACGCAGGCAATCACGGCAGCAGTCACGGTGGCGGATTGCACGGTTTTATGATTCATTTAGGTAGCACGGGATGCAAAGCTGAAGGCAACAATCAAAAGCCGACTAGCTGTGCCAATCCTAACAAATCAAAAGTAATTTTTAGCAACTTTGATTCAACTAAAAATACAGTAATTGCTGACTTGAACTCCCTAGTTTCTCAAACTAATTTAACAGCAAATCAAGCCAATACTCCGCCCGGATGTATGTCGGAACCGAAGGACGGCGACTGCGCCGGAATTATGAAAAACTTAGGTTTGCCATTTGGAGATCAACCTGCTGGGGGACAAACTTTCTTTAAAATTCAGTAAAATAGATATTGATTTCTCTAGGGGCGGGTTTGCCAAAGTCTCTAATACAAATCCTATCACCCGTACCCACGCTTGGGCTGAGATATTATCATCAACCTAGCGAATTCGATCTAGTTGCAACCGACCGTTGTTTAATTATTTACATGAAGGGAAATCGACTGCTAAGTTTAAGTGCGATCGGCATTTTTTCGGGATTGCTAGCAATTAGTTTGAGTGCAGTATTATCCCAGCCAAATTTTAGTTTAGCCACTGCACCGCCTCCAACTTACAATTGGAACATTCCCGCTGGAATACCAAAACCAATTGTACCAGCCGACAACCCAATCAGCCAAGAAAAAGTCGAATTAGGCAGGCATCTTTTCTATGAAAAACGCCTGTCAATCACAGGAAAATTTTCCTGCGCTTCCTGTCACATTCAAGCCAAAGCTTTTACCGACGGAAAAACGCTAGGAGTCGGCGCAACCGGAGAAAAACACCCGCGCAATGCTATGAGTTTAGCTAACATTGGCTACAATGCCGTGCTGACTTGGGCAAACCCGCTACAAAATAAACTCGAATCTCAGCTATTAGTACCTTTGTTTGGCGAACATCCCGTAGAAATGGGAATGGTTGGTAAAGAAGAGGAACTTTTGCTAATATTGCGATCGGATTCGCAATACCAAAAAATGTTTGCGGCAGCTTTTAGTCAACAACCCAACCCTATTGATATTAGCAACTTAGCAAAGGCGATCGCCTCTTTTGAACGCACTTTAATTTCCCTGACTTCTCCCTACGACAGATACCGCTACAGCGGCGACTCCGGCGCGATTTCAGCTTCAGCCAAGCGGGGCGAAGAATTATTTAACAGCGAACGTTTAGAATGCTTTCACTGCCACGGCGGACTAAACTTCTCAGATTCTATTATGCACGATCGCCTAGCTTTCAAAGAAATAGCCTTTCACAATACAGGATTGTACAATCTTGACGGCAAAGGCGCTTATCCGCCCAACAATACTGGAGTATACGAAATCACCAGCGAACCCTCGGACATGGGCAAATTCAAAGCACCAACCCTGCGAAATATTGCTTTGACAGCGCCTTATATGCACGACGGAAGTATCAAAACCTTGCCCGAAGTTATCGGCCACTACAAAGCGGGCGGCAGAACTATTAAAAAAGGAGAATTGGCGGGAATAGGTAGCGAAAATCCGCTCAAAAGTAACTTTGTTTCTGGCTTCAAACTCAACGCGCAAGAACAGCGCGATTTGTTGGCTTTTTTGCACAGTTTAACAGATGAAAAATTTATCACAAATTCTGCTTTTAGCCACCCATTCGTTCGTAGTGAAGACTTTAGTCCTTAAATTTTTAGGAGGATTTTAGCCCTCACTACGAACCTATTTTATTCGCCGTAGCCGCCAGTAACCTTACCCCGAAATACAATGTAATTGTAGATGTTGTAAAAAATCATGATCGGGATCAAAAAGCCAATGAACACAATCATAAACACCAGGGCGCTGGGGGAAGCTGCGGCTTGGTAAATCGTAATTTTGGTCGGAATAATGTACGGAAAAACAATCAATCCCAAGCCAATAAAACTTAGCAAAAAAATTAATATTGTCCACACAAACGGCGTTTTTTCTTCTTTTTTTGCTAGGCTTTTTAGCAGCATTCCTACCAGTAGCAATCCCACCAAAGGAATAGCCACAAATACATAAACGAGCGGTTTCTCGAACAACCTGGATCTAGCACTTTCGTAAAAAATCGGAGTGGCAATTGTAATTAAAACTGCTCCGATTAAAGTCGTCACCGCCGCAATTTTAGCAGTGCGATAGTGATTTGTTTGCAGTTCTCCGTCAGTCTTCATAATTAGATAGGTGGAACCGATCAAAACATAGCCTTGAACCAGCGTCAAAGCTACCAAGATCGATCGCCAATCCAGCCAATCCCAAGTTGTCCCCACAAAATGCCCGGCCTCATCCACCGCAATGCCTTCAAGCACCGCACCGAGGGCAAATCCTTGAGCTAAAGCAGCCAAAAAACTGCCGACCCCAAAAGCATAATTCCAAAATTTTTTCCGGTTAGAATGCTCCCGAAATTCAAAGGCGACAGCCCGAAATATCAAACCAAAAAGCATCATGCAAATCGGTATGTACAAAGCAGTTAAAATCGTGCCGTAAGCGAGGGGAAATGCCCCAAACAAAGCGCCTCCCATTAAAACCAGCCAAGTTTCGTTAGCATCCCAAACGTTGCCCAGACTGGTCATTAAAATGCCCCTGCGTTCCTCATCGTCAGCAGTCAAAGACAAGATTCCCACTCCCAAATCAAAACCGTCTAGCATGATGTAAAGGAGTAGAAATAAAGCCAAGACTACAAACCAAACTTGCGGGAGAAAATGCTCCAAAGCTTGCATAAAATCTCCTATTGTTGTGCTTCTGCTGGACGTTGATTGGGAATATGTTCTGCGGGTTGAGTTTCGATGGCGGGTTCATTCTCTAATCCCGGCACAGGTAGATTTAAATTCGGCCCTTTGCGGATAATTCTGCTGCCGAAATACATCGCACAAACAAACAAAAAGCTGTAGATAACGGCAAAGAAAGTGAGGGAAGTTAAAACATTGCTAGCGGGGATTGCCGATACACCATCAGCAGTGCGAATTTGCCCGTATAAAACCCAGGGCTGTCTGCCGACACAGCGCACTATCCAACCGGATTCTACAGCAATATATCCCAGCGGCGCAGCTAATACCCAAGCGCGCATCAGCCAAGCTTGATTGCTAATATTTTCGGGCAAAAGTTTGCCTCGCAGCCACTGAATTATACTGAATAGCATCAATCCTAGAAAGAAGAATCCAATCCCGGACATGATGCGGAAAGAATAGTAGATTAAACCCACCATCCGGGGTCTATCTTCGGGCTTCCATTCTTTTAAGCCGAGAACTGGTTCGGATAGTTTTTGCTTGAATTCCAGAACGTATCCTAAGCCATTGGGAATCTTAATTTCCCAGTCATTTTTTTGAGCTTTTTCGTTAGGTAAAGCCAGCAAAGTCCAATCGGCTGACTCTCCGGCTGGGGAGGTTTCCCACTTAGCTTCAATCGCAGCTAATTTAGTGGGTTGATAGTGATAAACTTGTTCGGCGCTCAAATGTCCGATGAATATCTGCAAAGGTGCAACGGCGATTGCTGTGGCTATGGCAATTTTTAATGATTTGGAAAAAAAGGCTTGGTTGCGCTTGTTAAGAATGTACCAAGCGCTAATGCCGCCAATTACAAACAGTGAAGTTTCTAACGTCGCAAAAAACATATGCAAAATGCTGTTTAATGCGAAGGGGTTCATAATTGCTTGAAAGTAATCGCTGACAATAAATTTGCCGTTGACCATTTCTCCGCCCGCTGGAGTTTGCAGCCAAGAGTTGGCGACTAAAATCCAGACTGTGGAAAGGTTTGCGCCGAAGGCTACCATGATTGTAGCGAAATAATGGACGATCGGGTGAACGCGCTCCCAACCGAACAACATAATTCCTAAAAAGCCTGCTTCTAGCATAAATGCCATTGAAGCTTCAAAGCCTAAAATGCTGCCAAAAAAGTCACCAACAGCTTCCGAAAATGGGGCCCAGTTCGTGCCAAATTGAAATTCCATCGGAATCCCGGAAGCTACGCCAATGCCGAAGTTGAGGACGTAGAGTTTCGACCAAAAACGAGCGTGGTGGTAGTAGTCAGGATTGCGAGTTTTTAGCCACATTCCTTCAACAATTACTAGATAAATTCCCATTCCAGTAGTCAGAACTGGCCATAGCATATGGAATATTGCCGTTAGCGCAAATTGCATCCGCGATAGCGCGACGGTGTTTGATAAGATATCCATTGTTATATCCTTTAGTCAGTTCAAGAGAGGTTAGTTTGAACAATTTCCAGAATTGACGCTGGTTATAATGTAATGTAAAAATTTGTGATATTTTGTAGGGTTGGCAATTTTTAAGGTTTTATACAGATTTGATCCGAATGATTTAACCGCAGATAACGCAGAGAAAGAGAAGAGAAGAGAAGAGAGAGACGAATAATTCTGATGAAGAGCGTATATGATATTACCGAAGGTTGGGTGGGGGCGGGTTTATGAGATTGTGGGTTTTAGGCGTTTATTGGCAGGTTTACCCGCCCCTACAAGATTTATGTTCGGTGATGGAAAGATGATCTTAGCGAACCGTGACAGTATAATTAAATTCAAATGGTTTAAAATTAGCTTTGTTTTTGGCTGTTCCGCTCAATTCAAGTTCGTAAATACCAGCTTTTGGAAATACGATATCGGTGCCCGGAATGCCTTGATATTTCTCCGCAGATACTGCTTTTAAAGGCGGCTGCATCAGGGGCTTGTCCCCCTCTTTGTGCTGTTTGGGATAAACTGCTAATTTGCAGTTACACTGCTCTAGTGGGATAATTTGACCGCCCCTGCGAGTCAGGGAAAACCAAACTCTGGCGGTTTCTCCGGCGCGGGGGTTGTGGTTGGGTTCTAGGTGAAAGGTAGCAGCAACATCGCCGGAAACTTCGACTTCGTGGGCAAAAACTGAAGTTGCATTCAAGTGTGGGGCTGTGGGAATTGCTGCTTCAATTAGCAATCCTAAAAAAACTAATATTCCCAAAATTTTATTTTGGTTTGACAGGCGAAACATAGAAATTCTCCAGTGATAAAATTGACCAAAATAAGCGCGATCGCACGCACAAAACTAACACTGCAACTACGGCTAAAACGGCGGTCAGCAGTTGATTGTGCAACTTCCATTCAAAGCCGCCGAGATAGTGGGAACCGATGAGGGCTGCGTGGATGGCGGACAGCAAAAAAGCGGGGACGGTTAACAGGTGAATTCGCCGCCACAGTTGGCCTAAATAATGTTGAAGGCGATCGACACTTGTTACCGCTGCAGGTACCATTAACAGCAGCGCCGTCATCCCAGCTAGGATTCCCAACTGATGCTGCGGCAACATGAAAGACACGGCATCAAAATTCCACTTCAGCGTATGATCCAGCATATGAAAGGTGTGGGCAAGGGCGATCGCGATCGCACCCACACCCAAAGCGCGCCGGTAACGCAGCAGTGCCGGCAAAAACTTGCTAACGGGACGCGCCAACAGTGCTAGCATCAAGCACAGCAGCGCTGCGTGGCCTGTAAAATCGACCATTTCGTCGGTTCGCAGCAAGGTAAGAATCCCGATCGAAATTGTCACCCATCCGCCCATCCGAAACAGTTGACTTTGTTTGTGGGCGCTCAACCTGCCGGCAAAAAAACCTACTCCCAGCATGGTTGGTAGGGTTCCCAGTCCAAAAGCCAACATCGTCGCCGCACCCAAAACCGGATTTCCCGTTTGGGCGGCTTTAATCTGGGCGGCGTAGAGGAAACCGCAGGGAATTAAACCCCAAAGCAAGCCCAAAGCCACGGGCACCCACCATTTTTTTTGCGTCGAAAGCTTGTTCATGGCTTGTGCGACTCGATCGTGCGACATTGGGTGCAACAGTGGTAATCTGGGCAGCAAACCCGGTTTGATTTGGACTACTCCGAACCAAACCAGCATTGTACCTGTCAGAAGTGCGATCGCCCGCCGCAATCCGCTACCGGTACCGGCCATTTGTCCGCCAGCAATTAATGCTGAACCCAGTCCGCCAATGGCGGCACCAACCACAGCGTAGGCCGCAATTCTCCCTAAATTCAGCAGCAAATGAAAGCGGAAAGTCGCTAATTTTTCGTTGCGGGAATTGGAGAGAGAAAACGCCACTGTCAGCGGGCCACACATTCCCGCGCAGTGACCGAAACTGCCGAGAAATCCCAAAGTGCTAATTAGCAGCAGGTCTAGCATTTTGCTGGTTTTTCCCTAAATAAGGCGATCGAGATATTGACAATATTTTTTGACCTCGTACAAATTTTGCTCTCAGTCGATCGCTTTTGTCAAAAGACAGGCTGTCAAACTTCTAATAACAATTTCATAAAGTAGCGCTAGATATTACACCCCCCAACCCCCCCGATGCTTTGGGGGACTAAGACTTCATCAGCACATTTTTAGAAAAATGTTATAACTGTACTTTTGTGATAACCGCTATATTGACTAATCACTAATCACTAGCCTTCAACTTCGCGAGCAGCTAAAATGACTAATGACTAACAACCAATAACCAATAACCAATAACTAATAACTACTGACTACTGACTACTGACTACTGACTAATAATTATTTTTGTTCTGGATGCGCGGCCGCCGGCGAAGCTGAACCCATTTGATTGATAGCAGCAATTAGCTGATAAAGCCGCCCCAAATTCCGCTGGTTGAAATGCAAAGTCAGGCGCGGTAGATCGAAAGTTGGATCTCCTATTTCTGGAGCCAAAGCTTGACTTTTTGCGATTTTTCCGGTGACAACAATATCGCTAAAATCAGTATTTAGCCGATCGACATTTTCCTCAGAAAGCTCAGTTTTCAAGCGAATTACCAGTTGTTCGCGCACGTAGCGGCAGGAGTGATAAACTAGATAAAAACTTGCGATCGCCTCGCAAGCTACATTTACATCGTCTGTAATCGTGTAGAGACTGCGATCGTCAGCAGAAATCAAACCCCGGCCACCCAATTGTTTTTGCACAAAATTATTCCAATCAAGCCAGTAATCTCCTCCGGGTCGATCGATCAATATTACAGGAGCAGGCCCGAATTTGCCGGTTTGAGTCAAAGTCAGACACTCAAAAGCCTCGTCGAGAGTGCCGAAACCGCCCGGAAACAAAGCTAAAGCATCGCTTTCCCGCAGAAAAAATAACTTGCGAGTGAAGAAATATTTAAAATTGAGCAACTTGGAGTCGCCGGCAATAAAAGGATTGGAATCTTGCTCGAAAGGTAACTGAATGTTGAGCCCGAAAGAACGTTCAGCAGTCGCCCCCTCATTCGCCGCCTGCATGATTCCGCCGCCGCCGCCAGTAATCACCATAAATCCCTGCTGGGCGATCGCCCGTGCAAAATCTCTCGCTATCAAATATTCCGGCGATTTTGGGGATACCCTCGCCGAACCAAAAATCGCGATTTTGCGAACGTGGAGGTAAGGATAAAACAGGGAGAAAGCTTTTTCCATATCTCGCAGAGACGACGAGATAATTTTCCAGTCCAGGCGATCGAGCTCCTCTCCTGCCATTTGCACTATAGTCGAGAGCGATCGTTCGATCCACTCTGAGTGCTTCAACATTGGTAGGCGATCGATCAAATCGAGCGCATCAGCTTGGAGGGACTCAAAACCTTGACTTGAAGGAACCATGAACTTTTCTGAAATGGTAACAATTTATTGCTAAAAAAAATTAAGGGGCAAGCCAAATTTAGAAGTTAATAGCCACCAGCAAATTGCCCTGCTGACAACTAATAACTTTTCTACTAGCTTTGCCCCCGTTCTGAAGCTGCGGCTTTCGCTGCCCAAAAAAACAGTGCCACACTGCTCGGAGTTGGGCGAAACTTACTTTTTGCACCATTCTCGCTTAACAGGCTGTATGCCCTGTTAAGCGAGATATCGAATTTCTTGTGGGGTGGGCAGTTTCAGCAACCCGCTCTTGAAAAACTTATTGGCAATGGTGCAATATGTTGGGTTAAATGTACTTTTCCAGAGTGTTGGCCAGAGTAGTTTTCGGAACTGCCCCAACCACCATATCAACCCGCTGACCGCCCTTAAATATCATCAGCGTCGGAATGCTGCGGATACCGTATTGGCTGGCGACGTTAGGGTTTTCGTCGGTATTAACTTTTACTACCTTCACTTGCCCTTCATATTGGTTGGCAATTTCCTCTACGACGGGTGCCACCATGCGACAGGGCCCGCACCAAGGAGCCCAAAAATCCACTAGAACTGGAACTTCGCTATCGAGCACTTCCTGCTTAAAGGTAGAGTCGGTTACTTGCGCGGCTGCTGACATCCCTAGCCATCCTTGTAAATACTATTTCTTTGTTAACAAGTTTAGCAAATAGTGTTACCACTTGCATGACCGATTTTAACAGAACGAAGTTTGGCAACCAATGTTGTAACGGATGTAACCGATTGAACGGATTGATGTTAAGGGCGCAAGACATTCGTGCTGGGGCGATCGAGCAAAACCGAGCATGAAAAATACTTTTTTCGCTCAAAACTGAAAAGTCATCAAATCCCGTAGCATCCCAAATACGAGGGTGGCTTCGCCTCCGGCCGCCATTTTGGTGATGGTAATCGATCGGACATCAGAACAGCCCTCCCCAATCTCCCCCAAAATTGGGAGCAAACAGCCTTAACCCCTTAGCCAGTAAGCAAACAAG
The DNA here is from genome assembly GCF_036700765.1 of Microcoleus sp. S1D4. Lineage (NCBI taxonomy): Bacteria > Bacillati > Cyanobacteriota > Cyanophyceae > Oscillatoriales > Microcoleaceae > Microcoleus > Microcoleus sp. S1D4. The sequence goes on along the minus strand of NZ_JAUBPP010000006.1, from coordinate 19,381 downwards.
AGCGCCGGCACTAAAAAAGGAACCGCCCGAACAGTAGTCCGGGCGGAGTGTGGTGTGAGGAGTGAACGGAAACTTTTGTCTCCGCTTCCTCTATTGTGACATCTCCTTTTGGATAATTCCACAAAAATTCTGTAAATTTTGAGACTCTTGAACAAATTTTGTCAAGATATCCTGGAATTCGATCGGTAAATCTACTTACCCATGCCCAACTGCTGAGCTTTTTGATAGACTTTACCCTCAGTCAGCAGAGAAGGAGCAATCACCACTTCCACTTGCTGCATCTCCTTAATATTTTTCGCACCCAGAGTTCCCATGCTAGTTTTGAGAGCTCCGAGCAAGTTGTGCGTACCATCATCTAGCAGCGCAGGCCCCCGCAAAATTTGCTCCGCAGTACCCGTAGTCCCGACACGAATCCGAGTACCCCGCGGCAAAACAGGGCTCGGAGTCGCCATCCCCCAGTGGAAGCCCCGGCCTGGAGCTTCAGCAGCCCTAGCAAAGGGCGAACCAATCATCACTCCATCGGCACCGCAAGCAATGCACTTGCAGATATCGCCGCCGGTAATTAAACCACCGTCAGCAATCACCGACACGTATTTGCCAGTTTCGCGATAGTAGTCGTCCCGCGCGGCGGCGCAGTCTGCTACCGCTGTGGCTTGAGGAACGCCGACACCCAATACGCCCCGAGACGTGCAAGCAGCTCCCGGCCCGATGCCCACGAGAATGCCTGCAGCGCCAGTTTTCATTAAATTCATGGCGACTTCGTAGGTCACGCAGTTGCCCAAAATTACGGGTATTGGCATCTCTTGACAGAACTGGGTCAAGTCTAAGGAGGCGATCGACTCAGGGGAAAGAAAAGCCGTCGAGACTACAGTCGCTTGCACAAAAAATATATCTGCTCCCGATTTAGCAACCGCCTGGCCGTATTTGCTCGCGGCAGCAGGTGTACCGCTGACAGCAGCAATCCCTCCTCCAGCTTTAATTTCTTTAATTCTGAGCTCGATTAATTCGGGCTTAATGGGTTCTGCATAGAGTTGCTGCATCAGGGAAACAAATTCGTGGTTCCCAACAGAAGCGATCCGCTCTAAAATTGGTTGGGGGTCGGCATAGCGCGTTTGAATTCCTTCTAGGTTGAGAACGCCCATTGCTCCCAATTCCGACAGCAAAATGGCCATCCGCACATCGACTACTCCATCCATGGCGCTAGCAATGATTGGGATTTCTCGATCGATCCCGCCAATCTGCCACTTGGTATCTGCCAAACTCGGATCGAGAGTGCGCTGTCCCGGTACCAGCGCGATTTCATCTATGCCGTAAGCTCGGCGAGCGCTTTTGCCCCGCCCAATTTCAATATTCACGCTGTTTCACTTCCACAATGTATTTAAATTAGATTAACAAAATCGTAGCCTGCTTGAGGGTAGCGATCGCGCGAGTGTGTTAAAAAAAGTTCGGCACTAATTCTGACTCTATGGAATCCCAGGAAATACTTTTTATCAGCAACGGCCACGGAGAAGATGCGATCAACTGTCAAATAGTCCAAGCTTTGAGAGCATCAGGCGCGGATGTTGACGTGGCTGCGATACCGATTGTAGGCGACGGGGCTGCTTACGGGCGATCGGGCGTACCAATTATCGGGCCCACAAGTCCCATGCCATCTGGCGGAGTTTTTTACATGAATCCCCTGTTTTTCCTCAAAGATGTGAGGGCGGGGCTAGTTCGTTTGACTTTACAGCAACTCAAGGCTACTAGGAAGCATTCTCCGTGCTGCGATTTGGTAGTGACGACTGGAGATATTGTCGCGGCGGGGTTCGCCCATGCCACAGGTCGGCCCTATATAATTTTTCTGTCAGCTCATTCTACTTATTACGAAGGGCTAGCCGATTTGGGTTTTTTCTTGAATTATTTGCTTTCCTCCGAGCAATGTCTAGCTATTTTCACGAGGGACGCATTGACTGCTGCGGACTTAAACCGACAGGGTTTCGAGAAAGCCATATTTGTCGGCAATCCTGTCATGGACAACCTCAGTCCTGCAGGCAAAGATTTGCAGTTAAAAGCCGGAGTTAGGACGATCGCGCTTCTCCCCGGTTCGCGCCTCCCCGAAGCCAGCGACAACCTAATTTTGCTGCTGGAATTAGTCAAAGAAATTGCTGCCACTGCTTCGCAATCGGTGCAGTTTCGGGCCGCATTAGTTCCGAGTCTAATGCTCGAATTAGATAATATTGCAGCACAAGCCGGATGGCTGCACCGAGAAGGAAAGCTAACTTTTCCAGGAATCAAACAGCAGGGTAGCGAAGAAGCACAAACCGTGGAAGTAATTTGTTATTCAGATACTTTCGCCGACATTGTGCAGCAGTCGAATTTAGTAATCGGGATGACAGGAAGTGCGATCGAACAAGCAGTAGGCTTAGGGAAACCCGTAATTACCATCCCCGGAAACGGCCCATCATTTACCTATCGGTTTGCAGAGGCTCAAAGTCGGCTTTTAGGTGGTTCCGTACAAGTTATTGGCACAGAAACAGCAACACTTGACATTATTAAAGAAGCTGCCGCTTCAGTCGAGCGCACATTTCAAGACAAAAAATATTTAGAAAATTGCGTAAAAAATGGCTTAGAAAGAATGGGCGCACCAGGAGGCAGCCTCAAAATTGCTAATTACATCGCAAAATATCTAAAATAAATTGTTACCACAATCCTGCACGCATAAAACCTCCACAACCGAATTCTTGTCATTTCTACAAACTGTGACAAATGTTCTAGCCTAAGATGACTCGGCGGTTAAAACCGCGTCTGCACTTTGGTATCAGTTAGCATCAGCATCATTCAATTCTCTTTTCTTTCTCAGCGTCCTCTGCGTCCTCTGCGGTTTAATCAAATCCTCTATTATAATAAACAAGCTGAAAACCCTGTGACTTCATTCCGGGGATGAAAGGTCGCGGGAGGCTTTAGCCTCAAGCGTAAGCTTCCTGTTTCATCATTGTAAATTTTTTTGACTGATCGAACAATCTTACGTCAAACGATATAAGATAAAAGCGGGAGGTAAAGCCATGTTAGTTTTTGAGTTTAAATCAAACGGCAAGCAGAATCAGTACAACGCAGTAGATGAAGCAATTCGTACCGCTCAATTCATCCGCAATAGCTGTTTGCGATATTGGATGGATCATAAAAAAGTGAGTCGGCACGACTTGAATAAATACTGCGCTGTACTGGCTCGCGACTTTCCTTTTGCCTCGGAACTAAACTCAATGGCTCGACAATCGAGCGCAGAGCGAGCATGGTCTGCTATCTCCCGGTTTTACGACAACTGCAAGAAGAATGTCCCAGGTAAAAAAGGATATCCCAATTTTCAGAAAGATTGTCGTTCCGTGGAATACAAAACGTCAGGATGGAAGCTTGCAGATGATAGAAAATCGATAACTTTTACCGACAAAAAAGGGATTGGGAAATTAAAGCTCAAAGGTACACGCGACCTGCACTTCTACCAAATCAATCAAATAAAAAGGGTAAGATTGGTTAAACGTGCTGATGGCGTGTACATCCAATTCTGTGTGGATGTTAACAGAAAAGAAAACACAGAACCGAATGGTACTACAATCGGATTAGACGTAGGTTTGAAAGAATATTACACCGACTCGAACGGAACTACGGTGGAAAATCCGAGGTTTCTGATCAAAGGTGATCAAGTTCTTAAACGCGCTCAACGCCGCGTATCCAGAAAAGTTAAAGGTTCAAATAACAGGGGCAAGGCTAGGCAGATTCTAGGCAAACGCCACCTCAAAATAAGTAGGCAGCGCAAAGACCATGCAATAAAACTTGCAAGGTGCGTAATCTCATCAAACGATGTAGTCGTCTACGAAGATTTGAGAATCAAAAACATGGTGAAGAATCATTGCTTAGCCAAGTCTATTAACGACGCTTCTTGGTATCAATTTCGTGTTTGGCTTGAATACTTCGGAAAAGTGTTGGAGCGCGTGACGGTGGCGGTAAATCCGCAATATACCAGCCAAGAATGCTCTAGCTGTGGTGTAATTGTCAAGAAAACGCTATCTACAAGAACGCACGTTTGTAAGTGCGGTTGTATTTTAGCTCGTGACGAAAATGCAGCTAGAAACATCCTAAGTCGGGGATTGGGTACGATAGGGCATATCGGAACCTTTGGTCTTGAGCCAAGCAACGCTTTAGGAGAGTTGACCTCTACTGTCGCTGGAGAAATCCTGCCTCAGCAAGTCGGCTCGTAGATTAAAGAATCTCCGTGCGTTCACGCCGGAGAGTGTCAATTCAGCAACTCCGAAACAGTCTTAAATGAGTAACCTTTCGACTGCAAAGTCTTGACAATTATCTCAGTAGCTGCTACCGTTTTCGAGCGATCGCCCCCGCCGTCGTGCATCACCACAATCGAACCCGGTCGCACATTATTAATCACCTGATTTGCAATATCATCTACCGTGTGAGTTTTCTCATAATCTTGAGAATCCACATCCCACATAATCAATTTTTTGTGCATTTGGGAAATTAAATAAGACAAACCTATAAATCTCCGTCCCCAAGGTGGCCGAAAATTAATACTGTCCTGCTTCACCCCATTTTTCTGCAAAAGCTTGTCAGTTTTTTCGATCTCAGAAACCAAATGTGGCTGGGGTTTAAACATCATATCTTTGTGAGAGTAGGAATGGTTTCCCAACTCATTTCCCCTCGCCACAATCATTGGCACGATTTCTGGATGTTTCTCAATATTGCGACCGACTTCAAAAAAAGTTGCTTTAATTTGATAGCGGTCTAAAATATCTAAAAGCTGATTTGTATACGGAGGAAAAGGGCCGTCGTCGTAGGTAAGGGCAACAACTTTTTCTCCGGTATCGGCGCGGTTAAAACCGAAATAATTGTTAAATTTAGTAACTTTAATCAGCAGCGATGCTGCAAAGACTAATGCTATCGTGAACAGCAGAAACTTTTGTAAATTTTTACCTATTCGCATAGCTGGACAAGGCTCGATCGAGCATTAAAGTGGATTGCAGACAGATTACCACAAATTGCAACGGATGGCATGAAATGATTGGAGATACTTCGGCTTGCTTCGGCTCCCTTCGGCTTCGCTCAAGACAAGACGCTGGCTCACAAGTCGCGAGGGTACAAGTTTGAGATTAAAGAATTGAAAAATGACTTATTCTGTATGGGCTTAAATCGCGGGTAGGCTGGAGCATTTTTGGGACAAACTGGCATTAAGCAGAGGTAGACAAGCGAGCCTAAAACCCAAAGCACTCACCTCTAAAGCTTCTGTGTTCCGAGAAGGGGGAGAATTAGACCGAGCCATAGCACCATGCAGCCCTAGAAATACTCGATCGCTCCAACAAATTAAACCGAGCCGAAGCTTGCTATCAACTAGCTCTGACAGAACAATAACTTGGTAACACCGATAGAACCCAAGAAAAATCCGATCGCACTATTAAACTGTTCAGCCCAATGAATGCCAGCAAAAAAGTAGAAAAGGTACAGTTAGCTCGCACCAAAGATTTACAAAACATACCTAATTAACCGAGAAACAAATCAAAAAAAAGATACAATAAACTCAAACACAACCATAAAAATTATAGACATGAAACTAAAACGATTGGGACACGTAGCCGTCTGCGTGCAAGACATCGAAAAATCTGCTGAATTCTACCGAAATTTGGGGATGGAGTTAGTGTGGAAAGATGCAGACTGGGCTTATTTGAAAGCGGGAGAGGACGGCTTGGCGCTGTTGAGTCCGAGTTACGACCAAGCAGGGCCGCATTTTGGTTTTGTGTTTGACGATCGCACCGAAATGGAATCCGCCTACCAACAGCTTAAATCCGAAGGTGTTTCCGTCACTCAGATTCACGAACACCGTGACGGTACAGCCTCTTTTTATGGTAGAGACCTCGACGGTAACGGTTTTGAGTATCTTTACGAACCCGCCAAAGGATGATTTTAGGGCTTGGGTGGCGATCGGCTATTAAATCCAGATAAGGCGCGCCCCCGACCCACCGTGAAGATTGGTTGCTGTGCAGGGTTTGTAGCGCGTGCGCTGCGCTTAGTGTTGACTTTGTGGGCCAGTGGAAATCGCCTGTCGATCGGCGTTTGGGCGTTTTGATTGTAAAACCAAGATCCCCCAAGCAATTTTTTGGGCTTTAACTAATTAAAAAATCGGAACGCGAAATTAAGCCCTAGATTGGTGCGGAATCCACACGCCACGGGATTGGTGCGAATCAGCAAAAGCCCGTAGCTGAAGGCCCGGAACCTCTGTAGGAGTCGCCGAATAAAGTGACGTACTGACACCAATGCTCGCGCAGTAGGGTGTAAGCTCAGAATCGGAAATATATCCACAACTTCCGAACATCGGTTCGATAATCTAAAATCTAAAATCTAAAATCTAAAATCCTCATGTTGCAGAGAATACAAAGCAGAAACCGCTGGAAATCCATCTTCAAACCCTGGGAAGAATCAGATCCTTGGCTGTTTATCGCCTGCATAGGCCTCACCATCTTCGGCGGAATCATGATCCGCAGCGTCGAAATGAACCAGGCATCGATCGACTGGTGGCGACACTGGGTAACTGGCGCAGTCGGTTTGTTCCTAGCCATCATCATTTCCCGCTGCCGCTACGAGATACTCCTTCAGTGGAAATGGCCGATTTACACAGTTATCAATTTGTCACTAATCGCAGTTCGATTTATCGGTACTACAGGGCTCGGTGCCCAGCGGTGGATCAATATCGGCGGCTTTTACCTGCAACCGTCAGAATTTGCCAAAGTAGGGATGATTATCACTTTAGCAGCTCTCCTGCACGACAAAACTGTCCCCACAGTCAGGGATATGTTGAAGATGCTGGCGATTATGGCCCTACCCTGGGGATTGATCTTTGCTGAACCAAATTTAGGTACTTCTCTGGTGTTTGGCGCGATCACAATGGGGATGTTTTACTGGGGTAATGTCAATCCCGGCTGGCTAATATTGCTGTTTTCTCCTCTAATCTCGGTTCTCCTAAACAACTTGTCTACACCGATTTGGGTTGCTTGGGTAGTCGTTGCGGGGATTATCGCTTGGCGAAGCCTACCTTGGCCTTGGTTGGGGACTTTTGCTGCTGTGGTGGTGAACGTGGTTTCGGGACACGTCGGACATATTTTTTGGGGTGTGCTTCAGGATTATCAAAAAATGCGCCTGACAGGCTTTTTAAACCCCGAGAAAGACCCTTTAGGCAGCGGATATCACTTGATTCAATCTCGGATTGCGATCGGGGCTGGGGAGCTCAAAGGCAGGGGTTTGTTTCACGGAACCCAAACTCAGCTTAACTTTATTCCCGAACAGCATACGGACTTTATCTTTTCAGCGATCGGCGAAGAATTGGGCTTTATTGGCTGTATTTGCGTTCTGGTGACGTTCTGGATAATTTGTTTCCGGTTGGTGATTATTGCTCAGACTGCTAACGACAATTTTGGTTCATTGCTGGCGATCGGCGTACTGTCAATGTTAATTTTTCAGGTATTCGTAAATATTGGGATGAACATCGGCTTAGCCCCGGTGACAGGAATTCCGCTACCTTTCCTGAGTTACGGGAATGCGTCGCTGCTGAGTAACTTTCTCGCACTGGGACTGGTGGAGTCGGTAGCCAACCAGCGACAGCGCAAGAAGCGTTGGAATTAGATATAGCATTTCAAGCGAAAGATGAGGTGCTGTCGGGCGGAGCGAAGCGGAGGGATGGGGCATAGGGCATAGGGGATTGGGCATTGGGGCATGGGGCATGGGGCATAGGGCATGGGGGTTTGGCAAACAATAGGGCATACCTCACAACGCGATCGAACTGCTATAGAACCCATTTGATATCTATTGCATAAATCTCAGAAACCGGGTTGATCTCTATATTTCTCGTCACCCAACCAAAAACTCCAAGAATACCCGGTTTCTCGCCCCTTGCGTAAATCTCAGAAACCAGTTTCTCTCTATATTTTTCGTCACCCAACCCAAAAACTCAAAGATGTCAAATGGGTTCTATAGGTGGTAAAATCGAATAAACCGCGAAGGCGTTATCAGCGTCTTCGCGGTTTATTTGTTCCTATGCTACCAGATTTGATATTACTCGTTCATATTCTTGTAAGTTGCAACCGCAGAAGGCGAACTCCGGTTTAAATAGCGGAATATCCAATACTTAAATACTGTATCCAAGATAACTGGAAACGTCGCGATGAACAGAAATATAAACTGCCTATTTTCTGGTAGTCCCAAATGCCTCGATAAACCTTCGAGAATTATTTCCCAACCGTGCGGCGAGTGAAATCCGACAAACACATCCGTAAACAAAATAATTATGAAAGCCTTAGCACTGTCGCTAAGTCCGTAAATCACATCGTCCATGAAAGATTTTAAAATCTCAATCTCTCTCTTGTTAACAAGGAGAATCCAGACAAAAACAAAGCAAGAAATTAAATCGGCAAAAATATTTTTAATGGCTCCACCGCTTTCACCACGGTATTCCTCCGCTAGCTCAACTGCTTTTGCGGTAATCTTCTTCTCCGTTTCCTCTTCCGAAAGCGACGGAGCAATGCCAATTAACTTTTCAAATTTGAGCTGCCTCTCAAATTGCTCTAGTTTTTCAAATGCTTCTTCTTCCAGCTCATAATTTATGAATATGCGAGATTCTTCCGGGACTCTAAAATGGTCAACTATCGGCCCTACTATAAAGTTTTTAGAAATTTGATTCGCCAACAGCGGAACTAAAATCAGCAGCAAAATAAATCTGAGAGAAATGACTGTTTTTACTTGGGAATTGCGAAAATTCTTAACTACGTCTTTTTCTGCTTCTGGGTTAAGTTCTTTAGTGATTCGATTCAAGGTTCCCAGAAGCGATCTGGGTAATAAATTAACCTCTTCAGAGTTAGTATTAACTTCGTCCGCCTGAGTTTGAAGTGAATTAGCTGAACCTGGGTTTCCGTTAGGTTGAGATGTGCTATTTGTAGATTTTAATTGTAGGTTTTCCGAGCTGAAAACCGGAACGATCGCAGTTGATTTACCCTGATTAATATATTTGTCGATGACCCCATCAATAAATGCGAGCTTCTCAAAGACAAGGGACGCTCCATCTCGATCGTCCAAACCTAATCGGTGCTGACGGCGCTCTGTGCTATTATCTGCCGCCTGCGGTTTGGCCCCCACCCGATCGGGCAATTCCAAAAAATAACGGCTAGCATTAAACTCAACCATCCTGGTGTGGATCACCTTGAGGTATTTTTGCAGTTCGGATTTAAAGTAAGACAGGGTGCTTTGTCCGTAATCGCCCGATCGCTCCGAAATCCGTTGGCCCCCAAAATGCTCATCTTCGATCGCCTTAATTGCTAAAGCAGCATCATAAGCTTGTTCTAGAGCTCTTTCAGGTGTATCTCTATACCACTGGTTAGCGCTGTAGAGATATTTGACAAACCTATTCCACGCAGAAGTATTCATAACTAAAAGCTGGTTCGTTCGCAGCAGACATTAGTGACTAAATTATTCATGGTATGGTAACAGATTTACAAAAATTGGGAACGTCGGCAGAAAATTCAATTTGGATTGTCGGAGCCGCCAAAACCGGCAAAACCGCTCGTTTAGTCGAGCAGTTCTGTATTTGGAGCGAAACCGTTAAGTCTTTGCCCGCAACAGTTTCAAGCCGGGGGCATTCCGGGCGGTGGCGGGCGGGACAAACAGCCCCAGCAATTTTAGTATTAGCAGCTAACGGCGACAATCGGCTGGAACTAGCCGATCGCATCGCCGTAGCCACCCAAGGAAAATATGCCTTTCACTCCACAACACCCTTCGGTTTTTTTGAGCAAGAAGTATTGCTATTTTGGCCGCTGCTAGTTGAGTCACTGCAGTTGAAGGCTCAATTTCCGCTGAGGCTGCAACCGGAAACAGAATTGGAACTTGCCGCCCGACTCTGGCGTCGCGAATTAGACGAAGGCATTTTGCAACAAACAGGAGTCAGTCCAAACCGAATGGTGCGTCGAACTCTAGACTTATTACAACTTGCTGCTGTCAGCGGCACCCCCAGAGAAGAAATTAAGAGCATTTTGGAACAGGGATTTGTCGGCTTTGGCGACTCGCACAGCCTGTGGGCTAGCATGGGAGAATTGCTCGAAAGGTGGTGGGAATGGTGCTTGACGCGGGGGCTGCTGACTTACGGGATTGTTTGCGAACTCTACTGGCGTTACTTGTTGCCAAATGTTACTTACCAGCAGCAGTTGACCTCTAGATACCAAGCTACGATCGCAGATGATGTTGACGATTATCCAGCCATCAGCCGCCATTTGTTCGATCGAATGCTCGATCGAGGCGTGGCGGGAGCCTTCTCCTACAATCCAGATGGAGGAGTGCGTTTGGGTTTGGGGGCGGACACCGAAGACCTCGCCCAACTCGAAAGCAGGTGTCGCATCGTCGAAAAATTGGACGCAAAAGCGGGTTTATCCCCAGAAATTGGCGAATTGGCGGTAAGTTTAGCAGTAAATTCTGAGGGTTTTTATCCTTTAGGCTTGAGTTTGCCCGGATCGGTTCGATCGCTCGAAACAATTTCTCGGGCCCAACTGCTGCGAGAAACCGCCGAAATCATCGTGGATGCAGTGAAATCAGCAGCCGTAGAGCCGCAAGAAATCGCCGTAATTGCTCCGGGGATGGATGCGATCGCCCGTTACAGTTTAACGGAAATTCTAGCCAGACACGGCATCGCCGCCGAATCTCTCAACGATCAGCGTCCCCTCTCGACTACCCCAGAAATTCGAGCTTTGCTGACTTTGTTAGCCTTAGTTTATCCGAGACTAGGCCGTTTAGTCGATCGAGACGCAGTAGCCGAAATGCTAGTAATTTTAGGCAGCCAGAAACATCGGGAAGTAGCGGAAACAGAAGATTCCCAGCCCAATTTCCATCTAAAATCTCAAACTTTTTCTGAGCGAAGTCGAAGAATTCCGAATCAAAAATCGATCGACCAAGTGAGAGCAGGTTTAATCGCCGATAGCTGTTTTTGTCCCGATGTCGATCGACCTCAATTGCTACCAATTACAGCCTTTCCCCGGTGGGACAGAGTGGGACAACGAGCCTGTGCCGCCTACGAGCAAATTGTCGAGTGGATCGAACAGCAGCGATCGCAACAACAAGAGCGGCTGTTGCCGAGTCCCATAGCCCTGCTCGATCGAGCCATCCAGAAATTTCTGATCAACGACAGATACCTAGCCTACGATCGGCTATCAGCCCTGCGAGAGTTAATGGAAACCGCCGCCCACTACTGGGAAATACACGGACGAATGCAGCGCCAAGAACCAACAAACAGCAGCGAATCAGAAACCATCGCCTGGTTCATCCAGTTATTGCGCCAAGGAACCGTCACCGCCAACCCCTATCCCGTCCGCGCCCAAGGAACCCAAACCCAAGCCGTCACCCTGGCCAACATCTTCCAGTACCGCAGCAGCCGCCGCGCCCACAAATGGCACTTTTGGCTGGATGCCGGCTCGTCCCTGTGGCTGAGTGGCGGTGCGGCGACATTGTTTGGTGCACCCTTATTTGTGCGATCGCAACTGGGGCGTCCCTGGGAAACCGAAGACGAAACCACCGCCGACCAACAGCGGCTGCGGCGAATTCTGCTAGATTTGTTAAGTCGCTGTTCTGTACTTTACCTTTGTCACAGCGAACTAGCCGTCAACGGACAAGAGCAAACTGGGCCACTTCTGCCCCTCATTCAGAGTTCTGTTTCTTGTCAGCAGTCCGGCTAAAACTAAGAGATTTGGCAGGCATCAAGAAAATTATGAATGCAAAGATTTTCATTTTTTCCACCCTTGGATAGCTCATCGAGGCTGACTTAAATTCAGACTTTTAGGGTCGAGCAAAATCCGGCGATATTAGAGTGTACCCAAAACCCACATCAAAACTTGCAAACATTACTATTTCTAGCGCAAAAAATGCCAGAGTTCAAAAAAATCAATAGCCCTGGCAATTTTGATTTATTATGCTAGAAATGAGCGAGATTATTAATCAATAATAAGCCAGATTTGAGGCAACAAACTGAGATTGATCAGTTCTTAAAGTTAATCGGAACCGTCGTTTAAAGGAGCCAAAATAATGCCCAGTGCAGTACCGCGTATCATAATTGAGCCAACTCCAACTCCAGAGCCAGCACCAACGCCAACTCCAGAGCCAACTCCGACACCCGCACCGACACCGACACCCGCACCGACACCGACACCCGCACCGACTCCCCCTCCCTCCGGCGACGACACATTTGGTGGCATAGACGACACCTTGGGCGGAGGCGGTACCGCACCCTCAACGATCGGAGGCGTGATCCGGGGCACAGAAGCCAACGACTCCCTAGGAGGCAGTCCCGGCCCAGACGTGATTTCCGGGCTGCAAGGCAACGATACCGTCCTAGGCTTGGACGGCGACGATTTAGTATTTGGCAACGAGGATGACGACGTGCTGTTCGGCGGGCCCGGCAACGACGTACTCGACGGCGGTTCAGGACTCGATACCATCTACGGAGGTAAAGGCAACGACTCCCTTGATGGGGGAAATAACCCCGACCTGCTGTACGGCAATGACGGCAACGACACAGTAATCGGAGGCGAAGGCAAAGACACCGCTTACGGCGGCAAAGGCGGCGACAGCTTGCGCGGGGGCTCTGGCGACGATAGCTTTTTGGGCGACAAAGGCGACGACATCGTGTGGGGCGACCAAGGTAACGACTCGCTCTTCGGCGGCGACGGCGAAGACTTGCTATTTGGCAACGAAGGAGGCGACTGGCTCTACGGAGATGCCGGCGCGGACACAATTTTTGCTGGCGACGGTGACGACATCGTGTTTGGAGGTGCTGGAGACGACATCATCGACGGCGGCGCTGGCAACGACGTGCTGTGGGGCGAAGCAGGCAAAGACATCGTGGCCGGAGGCGAAGGCAGAGATGTCTTTGTCATTGGTGGCTTCAGTTCCCCCAGCGGCAGCAGCAACGGCACTAACCCGGCATTTGTGACCACAGGCGGCCCGGATATCGCCGATGCGGACATTTTCACAGACTTTCGCCAAGGCGAAGATTCGATCGGACTCAGCGGCGACCTCAAGTTTGAAGATTTGGTAATCTTCCAAAGCACCGACAGCAAAGCCGGCAGCACAATTATTCGCAACGGAGTCAGCGGCGACTTTTTAGCAGTATTGCCCGGAGTTGACAGCAGAACCCTAGGACGCAACTCCTTTGTAATTGCCCCCACAGTTCCCGGTAGCGCCACCCCACTACCCCTACCCACCCCCAGTCCTTCTCCGACACCGACTCCGACAGCAAGTCCGACACCGACTCCGACAGACAGTCCGACACCAACACCGACATCAAGTCCGACACCGACACCGAGTCCGACACCGATGTTCCCGACGCCGACAGCAAGTCCGACACCGATGTTTCCGACACCGACAGCAAGTCCGACACCGACGCCGACAGCAAGTCCGACACCGAGTCCGACACCAAATCCTACACCCTTCCCGAATCAGGCTCCCAGAGCAGTTAACGACAACTTCACCACGGTTTCGGGTCAAGAACTCAGTCTTAACGTTCTATTCAACGACACCGATCCTGACAAGAACCCCCTGAGTGTCAGCACTTTTACTCCAACAACCAAAGGAACCCTGACTCCCTCTGGTGGGGGCGTATTCAAGTACACGCCGAATCCAGGCTTTTCGGGTAGTGACAGCTTCAGTTACTCGATCTCAGATGGCAGGGGCGGCACCAGTCAGGCGGTAGTAACCATCAACGTCAGCAACCCGCCGCAGTTAGTAGTTAACGGCGGTGTGGTGGTTGCCAAAGCTGCTCCTACCCAGACAATCACCGCTGCGGATTTGTTGGTAACAGATCCCGACAACCCGCCGTCGGAAATCGTTTACACGATTACCAAAGCCCCGGATGCTACTAGAGGTTTTGTCCAAAGGGGCACCACGTTTCTCAACGTCGGTGGCAAATTCAGCCAAGACGATATCAACAACAACATTGTCAAATACAACTTGCTGGCGGCTGGCAGTAGCGACAGTTTCACGTTTACAGCTTCCGACGGGTCTGCAACGATCGGGCCTGCATCCTTCAGCATTACGGTGGTAGATAATATTGTCGATCGCACCGCACTCCCAGCAAGTACCTTTACAGGCAGCAACCTCAGCGACTACATCATCGGCGGGGCGGGCAACGATACCCTCTCTGGAGGCGACGGCAACGACATCATCGACGGCAGGGGCGGCGACGACCTCCAATTCGGTGAAGGAGGTAACGACTCACTGCTAGGTTCGATCGGCAACGACATCCTCGACGGCGGACTCGGCAACGACACCATCGACGGCGAAGACGGCATCGACTCCCTCATCGGCGGACAGGGCAACGACCTGATGTTCGGCGGCAATGATAACGACATCATCTTGGGCGGCGACAACGGCGACACCATTGATGGCGGAACAGGCAATGACTCAATATTGGGAGAAGCCGGCGAGGACTCGATACTTGGAGGCACCGGCATGGACACCTTATTGGGTGGTTTAGGTGACGACACCATTGACGGCGGTGCAGGCGACGATATCCTCGACGGCAGCCTCGGCAGAGACTTGCTCGACGGCGGTATCAATAACGATTTCATCTCCGGCGGCGACAGCGAAGACACGATTTTGGGCGGAGAAGGCAGCGACACCGCACTCGGAGGTATCGGCAACGACTACATTTTGGGAGAGGGCGGCAGCGACTCCCTGTTCGGCGAAGCGGGCGACGACACTGTAGACGGCGGTGCCGGCAGCGACTGTCTCAGTGGCGCATTTGGCAACGATTTGGTGTTGGGCGGCGATGACAACGACACCCTAGAAGGCGGTGCCGGCAATGACATTTTGGGCGGCGGGAACGGTTCTGACTTGCTCACAGGCGGCGCTGGCGATGATTTCTTCTACTACGAAGTTCCGAGTGAAGGTGTGGATATTATTGCTGACTTCAATGTTGGCGGCACAGGCACCGACAGATTCTTGTTCAGGTCGTCAAATTTTGCCGGTCTAACCAACTCTGGAACTACTAACGATTTCACCAGTTTTATCGTCAGGAATATCGGCAGCGGCGGCGACAATATCAGCAATCAAGAAGTCATTTTGTTTGAATCTAAATTTGACAACGCTCAAGCTGTCAACGCAGTGTTGAAAAATCAAAACGGTTCGAGCAAAACAGGAGCTTTCTTCGTGTACTTGAACAATACTTTTGACAAGTACGTTCTCGGGTTTGACCCAAATGTGGCAGATGACAGTCTCCCAGCTTTCGATTTGGCAGTGTTGAATACTATTCCTACAGTGCCGGGAGCTCTGAGCACAGTTATTACTGCCTCTGACTTTAAGTTTATTTAGTAGTTTTTGAGTAGCGTCGCAAGGAGTCGAAACAATGCCGAGTGCAGTACCAGCAATTATTGTCGAAACGATGACGGAACCTACGCCGTCGCCCTCGCCGTCACCGGGGACAACTCCTTCGATGACGGGGACAACTCCGACGATGATGGGGACAACTCCGACGATGACGGGGACAACTCCGACGATGATGGGGACAACTCCTTCGATGACGGGGACAACTCCTTCGATGACGGGGACAACTCCGACGATGATGGGGACGGGCCCGGGGATTTCGGTCACGCCGGTGCCGCGGCCAGTTCCGACTGCACCCACGCCTCCCCCAGAACCAGTTTTGGTCGATGGCTTAGTTGTGGGAAATGAGGGGAATAACTATTTAGTCGGCAGTTTGTTCAATGACACGATTTCCGGGGGTATCGGTGACGACACGATTCTGAGTCGCGACGGGGCCGATATCGTCAGGGGCGATGATGGTGACGATTCTCTCAACGGTGGTGCCGGTCAAGATATTGTTGAAGGCGGCAGCGGCAATGACACGGCGCGGGGCGGCAAAGACGATGACTTGGTTTCGGGCGACGTTGGTAATGATGTAGCTTTTGGCGACCAGGGCAATGATATTGTTTTGGGTGCTGAAGGTAACGACACGCTGTACGGCGGTAAAGGCAATGATTGTCTGCGCGGCGGTGCCGAGGATGACCTGATTTTTGGCGACAAGGGCAGTGACACTATTTTTGGCGACACTGGTAATGACTGTCTGATCGGCGCTAGGGGTAACGATATTTTGTTGGGCGGCGACGGGGGCGATGTCATCAGCGGTGGTGTGGGTAATGATACTGGTGATGGCGGTGAGGGTGATGACTTGATCTTCGGGGGGGATGACAATGATTCTCTATCTGGAGGTGGTGGGGATGATATTCTTTCTGGCGATCGCGGGTCTGATACTCTGACTGGAGGCGATGGATCGGATATTTTTGTTCTCGCTAGGGTGGGCACTTCGCCTAGTGGCAACGGGTTTCTCACGACAGGCGGCCGCGACATCGGGGATGCTGATTTAATTAGAGATTTTAAGCCGGAAGATTCGATCGGTCTGGCTGGAGGTCTCAACTTTACACAGTTAGAAATCTTCCAGGGTCAAGGCTCGAATTCTAGCAACACGATTATTCGGGACAGGCAAACTGGGGAATTTTTGGCGGTGTTGGTGGATGTGCGATCGAACTCGCTAGATGAATCTCGGTTCACTACGGCTCAAATACCCCGCGTAGAGGACAATCCCTTCACAATTGTGGGGACAAGTCCTTCTCCAACTCCTTCGGGGACAAGTCCTTCTCCAACTCCGACGGGGACAAGTCCTTCTCCAACTCCTTCGGGGACAACGCCTTCTCCAACTCCTTCGGGGACAACGCCTTCTCCAACTCCGGCACCGACTCCGGCGGGGACAAAGCCTTCTCCGACTCCGACTCCAACTCCGGCACCAACTCCGACTCCGACTCCGACTCCGGCACCGACTCCAACTCCGGCACCGACTCCGACTCCGACTCCAACTCCGGCACCGACTCCGACTCCCGAACCGACTCCGACACCAGGGACAAGTCCGAGTCCGACTCCATCACCATCACCGGGGACAACTCCAAGTCCAACTCCTTCGCCGGGGACATTGCCGACACAGGTTCCGAGTCCGACTCCGACTCCGACTGCGGGCGGGACAATTCCGAGTCCGAGTCCTTCCATCGTCCCGACTCCGACTGCTGCTACTCCAACTCCTCCACCTTTCGGCGGGGGGCCGGTGCCGCCTAGTTTCACATCTCCGACTCCTAATGAGCCGCCGATCGTGGAAACTGGTAAGACGCTGACTGGTTTGCAAAATTTGCCTTTGTCTCTGAGCATTTCTGCGCCCAGTGACCCGGAGGGCCAAGCGCTGGCGGTCAACGTAGCTGGACTTCCCAATCCGACTTTCGGTCAAGTAGTTATCGGTACGAGTCCGCTGGCTATCAACCAAAAATTGACGGTTCAGGAATTGCTGGGCTTGCAGTTCCAACCTAAAGCTGATGCGATCGGGCAAGCGGGCTCTTTCAGCTACAGCGTAGCTGACGACCAAGGCGGCACGGCTGCAGCCTCTGTCGCAATTAATATCAATTCTTTCGATACCTCGGTAACTGTTCCAACTACTCTGTCGCCGATTGTTGGCGATGACGGCATCGTATTTACGAGTACGAATAATTTGCTGCCCACTTTCATCGATGTGCTCGCCAACGATTCGAGCCCGCAAAAAGGGCCGCTGAGCATTATCAATGTCGGTACGCCAACACAGGGCATAGCTGTCAATCTGGGCGATCGGGTGCAGTTCATCCCCGGTAACGTAGCGGGTACCACTACTTTCACCTACAGCGTCAGCGACGGATTCGGGACACTTCCGGGCGTAGGTACTGTCACCGTTGGCATCTTGCCGGCTGATACGGGCCCCAACAAATTGATTGGAGGCTCATTGCCGGACAATTTGAACGGTTTGCTTGGCAGCGATACTGTTGACGGGCAAGGCGGCAACGATACGATTAATGGCGGTTTGGATAATGACGTGTTGATCGGAGGCCAGGGGGCAGATACCATGAGCGGAGGTGGCGGCAGCAATCAATTCCGGTATACTAGCCCTGCTGAGGGTGGGCCGGTGTTTGATGCGGCTTCTTCGGCGGCGATCGATGCTGCGATCGCCACGGGCGGATACGATGTGATTACCGATTTTAGCGGTCTCGGCGTGCCGATCGAGGATCAGTTTAATTTTGCCCCCGGATTCCCGAATCTGAGCAATGGCAGTCAAGTTCTGCTGAACGTGCAGACAACTGTTTCTGCAAATATTTTGGGAGGAACCGCTTTCTTGTTTGCCTACGATTCCGGCGGCAATACTTACATCATTTATGACGGCAATGGTAATAACGTCACCGGCAACGATTCTCAGATTTTGGCGAAGTTAAATGGTGTAACTGGAGTTGCTTCTCTTTCGGGATTTGACTTCACTTTTATCTAGAAAGGTAAGAGGTTTTAAACAGCCGATAAACGCAGATAAACGCCGATTTTGTTGGCAGTTAATCGGCGTTTATTTGCATTCATCTGCTGTAAAAACGTAAATCTCATCATCTTCAGGAAAAATCCCAACAAAGGGCAAAGCATCACACCGAACTTTGAGAAAAATAAGAGGTTTGAAACCGCAGATAAACGCAGATGTAACCCAGCTTCGGTATCCTCTACTGTCACGGTTTTTTCGGAATTTTGAGAACAAATCAAGTTACTTTTTAGACAACGTACAAGGAAATCATTGTGGCGATCGCCAGTCAAAAATACTCACTCATCCCAAAATTCGTGGTGTGACACGCTCGCGGGTGCCGAAGGTGGGTTTCAACTACAAGCCCCACAGGCAGGACAGATAAAGCTTCTAGTATCTTTATCACTCCGACAAGGGATTGCTAATACGTTTCTACCGAAAATGCGATCGACAGATCCTACTTGTCGATCGTACCATGAGTTAAGAATACCTGAATCAGAGAGTTTGATGTATGGGTAACGCTCGCTACACTTGCCACAAATTCACATTCCCCACTCGGTTCCGCAATCATCATTGCCACTCTTACAATCACAACGGAAGCACTGGCTATCTAGAGGCTCAAAGCGATCGCTTTTCTTATAACAGGTTGGACAAGTTAACAATGGCTTAAATCGTTCTTCTGTTCGAGCCTAGAAGTTATTCAGATTCTCTAATTAAAGTAGTTCTCCTTTAGCTTTCTGCCCATGAGATGTAGCTTTATTAATTAGTTGTGAGAGACGATTATCAAAATCCACCTGTTCTTCTGCTTTAGGTGAACAAAGTAATTTATAATGTCCTCCTTCCTTACAATACTTCGGACAGTTTTGGAAGAGGGACGCGAGGCTCGCCTCGCTACAAAAGTTATTGGAATCTGAATCAAAAATCAAAAAAAAGGCAATTTTTAGGTTAAGCTCAAAAAACACACGAACTTAAAAAACT